>JAKBSX010000259.1 GCA_021844725.1 Actinomycetes bacterium
CAGGGCTCCAGTGGATAGGTGGGAAACCAATACTTAATTCGGTCAACCTGGAAGATGGCTGGTTGAAGATTTGAACATTTTTCCACAACGTGGCGAAGGTGTTCCGGTGTCGTTCCGCAGCATCCTCCCACTACCCTTATCCCCAGTTCGGAAATAAAACGACTGTGATAGTTGGCAAGTTCGGCTGGGGTAAGGTCATAGTGCATTTTGCCATCCACGACCGATGGCAGTCCTGCGTTTGGCAGGCACGAAACCGGCACTCTGGCGTGAGAACTTAGGTATCTGAGGTGTTCGCTCATTTCCGCCGGACCGGTTGCACAGTTAATCCCGATTACATCCACTCCCATGGCATCCAGTGCTGTCAGCGCTGCACCGATTTCTGTTCCTGGTAACATCCTTCCGGTTAGTTCTATGGTTACCTGCGTTTGGATGGGGATCTGTTTGCCGAGTTTTTTCATGGCTCGTCTGGCTGCGATAATTGCGGCTTTAGCTGATAGCAGATCGAACACTGTTTCGATGAGGATTAGATCGACCCCGCCGGCGATAAGTCCCTCTGCTTGGGTTTGATATGAGTCTCTAAGCACAGCGAATGGAATTTGGCCAAGCGTAGGAAACTTTGTTCCGGGACCCACAGAGCCGGCAACGAATTTTGGGTCAGATTTGGATCCGTAAGAGTTAGCGACCTCACGCGCCAGCTGTGCGGCTTGATAGTTAAGTTGGTACGCCTTTTCGGCCAGGTCGTATTCTGCTAGAACTATTGAAAAGGCACCGAAAGTATCGGTTTCGATCGCATCGACACCAACCGCCAGAAAGGAGTCATGAAGTTCCGAGATTATCTGAGGGCGGGTCAGCACCAGAGCTTCGTTGCACCCTTCTAACGATTCTCCGCCAAAGTCGTCAGCAGTCAGTCCTCTGAGCTGGAGGTTGGTTCCGGTTGCCCCATCGAAGATCAGTACTTTATCATTTATGCGTTCCAGGTAACTTGCCATACCGTTAAAAGGTTACTCGGATATGATGAACGTGCCTGAGATGAGGAGGTGTTATTGCTGAAGTAGAAGAATCTTCTCAGCCCGTTATTGTTAACCATGCGTGAAGATTTATACAAAAAAAGGCGATGACGGAACGACGGGGCTGCTGTACGGTGGCAGGGTACCCAAGAACTCGCCACAGGTTGAACTAAATGGTGCAGTGGATGAAGCTCAGGCTTTTATGGGCTTGGCGCGGTCAAATTGTTCCAAAGGGGACGAGCTGGACCGAATCCTCATCAATTTAGAGTCTGATCTTTGGATTTTGATGGCCGAGGTTGCAACCGAGCCTAACAATCGGTCCAAACTTATTTCGGGCCAGTCTCTTATAAACAATGAGATGATTGCCAATCTTGAGTCGCTAATTGACGACATAACCGGGAAATTCGATTTCCCCAACCAATTTGCCGTTCCCGGACAAAACCAACTTTCAGCTGCCCTGGATGTGGCCAGGACAGTCATCAGGCGGGCGGAGCGGCTGAGCGTGTCATTTGTCGCAAATAATCCGGAATCGTTAGTTGGCAGGTACCTGAACCGATTGTCAGATTTGGTCTGGACGCTTGCCAGATGGCAAGAAGATGAGCATCTAACATCAAAGCAAGTAAAGCAGAGTAAAGCAGAGTAAAGCAGAGTAAAGCGGATTGACGAGCTTTTATTTACAGAGGAGGACAATGAGAGATTTTCAGATTGAGGTTGGAAGTTCTAAGAATGCTGAGCTGACGTTTGAGATTCATCTTGTTGCTGATGAACTCAAAGCAGTTGGAGGAAGCTTGCCCCAGAGTACTCTCGCCAGCGCAGCCGGTTTTTCTGGTAAGTCCGGTCAAACCTTGGTTGCTTACCAGGAGGACTCCTCGATACCCGCTTTATTTGTCGGCCTGGGATCGAGTCTTGATTTAGAGGGATTTCGAGTTGCCGGAGCTCTGGCTGTCAGATCACTGGCCAAGGGTATCACTGAGGCGGCGGTGGTGGCAAATGGAGTTGAGGCTGCCAGTTTGGCCGCATTTGCTGAAGGGGCGGTATTGGGGCAATATCGTTACGACGATCTTAGGGGTAAGGGATTTGACCCGTCTTCAATCTCGCAGCTAGAGCGCCTGAAAATCGTGGTTGCCGAACCGAATGCCGTAGCTTCCCTAGTCGAAAAATCAGTGATTATTGCTAACGCCACCTGTTTGGCCCGCGATCTTATAAATGAACATGCATCAACCATGACTCCTACAAGATTTGCAGAACTTGCCAAATCGATTGCGTCTCGAGACTCCTTAGATTGCAGAGTCTGGGACCTGAAGCAGATAGAGCAGGAGGGTCTGGGGGGTCTTTTAGCAGTTTCCAGAGGTTCGATTCAAGAACCAAGATTTGTAAAGATGTCATATCGTCCTAATGGGCACACAGATGACGGAAGAGTCGTCGCCTTGGTTGGGAAAGGGATCACCTTTGATTCTGGTGGATTGTCGCTTAAGAGCGGTGATGGAATGATGACCATGAAGACCGATATGAGCGGTGCTGCCGCCGTGCTTTCGACTATGTCTGTTTTATCCAGCCTGAACGTTGGAGTAGCGGTAGATGGATATATGGCTCTCACAGAAAATATGCCAAGTGGTTCAGCTACCAAGCCTGGAGATGTCTTTGTGGCCAGGAATGGGAAGACTGTCGAGGTTCTCAATACTGATGCCGAGGGCCGCTTAGTTTTGGCCGATGCTTTATCACTGGCAGTTGAAGACGGTGCTTCCGAGATAATTGATTTGGCTACTTTGACCGGTGCCTGCGTTGTTGCACTTGGGCGGGAAATAGCCGGAATTATGGGCAATGATCAGCAGTTGGTCGAATCGGTAATTACCGCCGGGGATACGGCTGGCGAGCCACTCTGGCAGCTGCCACTTCCTGAGCGGTATAAGAAACACATCGAATCTGAGGTTGCCGATATGAAGAATATTGGTGCCCCAGGTGCAGCAGGGACACTATCGGCAGCCCTCTTGCTACAGGAGTTTGTAGCTGACACCCCTTGGGCGCATTTGGATATTGCTGGCCCTTCTAGGGCAGAAAGCGATGAGCGTTATTTCAGAAAAGGGGGCACCGGTTTTGGTGTCAGGACCTTGTGTCGATATCTGATTGCGTAGGAAACATCACCCCGCGACCAATTTTAAAGACCCATGTTAATACAGCAAATTATTTATTTCTCATTGTAGGTCGTTATAGCCAGGTCGAGGTTGCAAAAGTATGTAATCACTTCAATCGCGGCCTGGCTTTAGCTTAAGATATCAATTCTTGAAATAGAGCAATCGTTCAGGCATCTTCGTTAGATATTTCCTCGGCAGGTAGTTCAAAACTTGTGGTATCCATCCAGTGCAAGGTTTCATAGCAAACCGAAGGATGGAATCGCCAGGCAATCAGCTGGTTTTCTATGGAGTTTCGATCATGACCTAATTTGGCGAGAGACAAAGCTAGCGACCTAGCTCTTTTTCGGACAGCCATGACATTGTCGCTAGATGAACTGTCAACGATAATTGTGTGTTGTTCTTGTAGCGTTAATGGCAGTCGTTTCACATACCGTTGTGGTAACGGGGGCATTTTTAGTCTGACTGATAGCGCATTGGATGGCATCACCCTGGCTAGTTCGAATACTAGTAGTCGGTTTAGGGTTTTTTGGATTGAAGAATTTCGGCCGATTGCCTGTCCGAGGCCTAACATTGTCGAGAGCTCCTTTAGGTCAAGGTCAAAGCCATAGGGATTCGTCTCCAGAGATTCAACGATTCGTCGCAGTAACAGAATTGTTGACGGCCCAATAAATGGCAGCCAGAATTTTTCTACGTAAGTGGAACGCGGGTCATAGCCCAGCGATTCAATATTGACGTCTCTCCAGGAGATAAATCGCATAAGTGTTGGGAACTCATAAGTTCTTCGTCGGTGATGGCTAGGGCTGAGTTTGATCTGGTCGCTAAGAGATATCTGACGATTGGGGTTTGTCCTGACATGCTCCCTGGATGTTGAAGCCAGATGGTTATCAAGTTGTCCCGTTATGGGTTTGGAAACTGTTTTTTCGTAGACTTGATAGTGATATATATCGGTTGGGCTGTTCTCTGTAGATTGTTCTGTAAATTTGATTTGAGATTTTTCGCTGAGGCTGGTCGCCTTGGTGTCAGTTAGGTCAGTACTAATAAACAATTTTATTCCCCTTATCTCTTCTTAGGTTTACCTTGGAGAAGCAAGGATTAGTGTGTCAAAAATACGGGGATCTGTAAAGTACAAATTTGCTTGCAGCTACGCACGGTAAGCAATAGGTTCGTGACCTAATCAATTGCTTTTTGCTATTTAGACGGAGAGTGTTATAAGGCCCTTCGAGCAAGCTTTGGAGTCCTCAAACTTGGTTTAGCGCATCATTGTCGTCGATGAACATTTGGTTATGCAGTTTGTAACCGTTCCTAGAGATCCAGTTTCTATTGGTTGTCAAAATTGTCCACCTTCCAGGAGAGCACGCTCGTTGCTTCGATCTTTTCAATTTGAAGCTCTTTTATTTCTAGAGGGTGAAGCATATCAATTAGTTGGATCAGTTAATATGCCGGAACCGTATTTGTGGCTACAAATAGGCCGATTGTAACGATCCAAACCGGTAAAGGCTACTGGTTAGTTGCAAAAGACGGCGGAGTATTCAGTTTCGGTGATGCGAGCTTTTATGGTTCCATGGCCGGAAAGTCACTGGCCCAGCCAATAGTCGGCATGGGGACTGACTGATCCGCAATCGAGGTGAATTCGACTTGACTAAAGAACGAGACCAACTTCGTATTTGGTCGGTAGTCGGCAAAAAATTACCCCTGAACGCCTATCCAACAGCCCGCCCTGGCACTCCGCTTATAGATTTCTGTCTATAACTATTACATAGATTTATCGATATTTAATATATAGAACTATATATATTTAGCTAGCACTTTGATGCCTTTACCTGGTATTATGCAATAATTGACTGGGTTGTTTGGGGCATGTTCTTGGCTGCTTCTTGACAGTATTTGTCGCTTGATATTCCCTGGCTTATTGTTCGCTTGAATAGGAGATAGCACAAATTCTGCTACTTGTATAGTTGGCTATGGGTGCCAATGGCCACAAATAATACCTCGTCTTTATTGATTATTATGTAGTGCGCTCTCCGGTCGCCTCCAAAACTAATTGAACGATGATCCTTCCATTGGCCACTGAGTGGGTGATTGTGTAAATCGTGGTGGTAAGGATCGCTCCTAAAGAGGATTATCGCATTCTCGAACCGCTTTTTCTGTGCTTCAGGTAATTTCGCATACTGTTTGTCGAACTGCTTATGAAATATGATTCTCATAGCGAACGGAGATGCGCCAGCGTCTCTTCGTCAGTTTCAGTGATAGTAATATTGCTCTTGGT
>JAKBSX010000260.1 GCA_021844725.1 Actinomycetes bacterium
TGCTGATTCAGCGGTTGCAAGTGCCAGGTCACTAGTCAACAAGCTATACGGTGAGCGCTACGTGGCAAGCAAGCCGCGAGTTTATTCCAACAAAGTGAAAAATGCCCAGGAGGCCCACGAAGGAATTAGGCCAGCTGGCGACCAGTGGCCTACCCCGGATTCCCTATCGGGTCAGTTAACTTCTGACGAGGTGCGCCTTTATGAATTGATTTGGAAGCGCACCATCGCTTCTCAAATGTCAGATGCGGAAGGTACTTCCGCCCAGGTTCGGATGCTTGCCAAGGTTCCCAATTCTTGGCCGGCGAATTCTGAAGCAACGGTATATCCAGGTGATGACGTAATATTTAGTGCTTCGGGAAAGGTGATCACTTTCCCTGGTTTTCTTCGTGCCTATGTCGAAGGCGCTGATGATCCTGATGCGGAACTGGAAAGCACTGAAGTAAGGCTCCCGCAGTTGGAAGTAGGGGAAAAAGTAGAGGTCGTGAGTTTGGAAGCCAACTCTCATAACACCTCACCTCCAGCCCGGTTTACTGAAGCCTCTCTTGTGAAAGCTTTGGAGGAAATGGGTGTAGGCCGCCCGTCGACTTATGCTTCGATTATCGGGACGATACTTGATAGAGGCTATGTATGGAAAAAGGGAACTGCTCTGGTCCCTTCCTTTGTCGCCTTTGCAGTCGTTACTCTGATGGAAAGGTATTTTTCCACCTTAGTTGATTATAATTTCACCGCCGGGCTTGAGGACTCTCTGGACCAAATCGCCAAAGGAGAAAAGGAATCAGTTCCATATTTAAGTGAGTTTTATTTCGGATCAGATCGAAATGGACTCAAGGCCATGGTTGAGGACCAGCTGGATCAGATCGATCCTAGAGAGATCAACTCGATTCCCATCGGAAAAGACAATGAAGGCAATGAGATTGTGGCCAGAGTGGGCAAGTTTGGACCCTATCTTTCCTATAACGGCGTGACTGCTCCGATCCCTAGTGATTTGGCTCCGGATGAATTGACTGTTGAAAAAGCCCTGGAACTGCTGAGCCAGGCATCGAACGAGGCACCTCTTGGAGTTGATCCGGAGACCGGCCTTTCGGTATGGGCAAAGGCGGGGAGATTTGGACCCTTTGTCCAGCTGGGTGACCCCAGCGAGCTCTCTCCTAAGGCGAGACCGAAAACCGCTGCCCTGCTTTCAAGCCAATCGCTCGATACCATAACTTTGGAAGAGGCTCTGAAATTATTGAGTCTTCCCCGACAAGTCGGTTTGGATCCGACTGATGGCGAACCGATTGAAGCAGCAAATGGCCGCTACGGTCCGTATCTGAAAAAGGGTACTACAACACGGAGCCTTACTTCGGAAGACGAGATATTCACAATAGATTTGGAAAGTGCTCTGGCAATTCTGGCGGCCCCAAAGACCAGGAGAAACGTGGGATCTCGTCAAGCGAATTCGGCAGCCGTAGTGGGGACGAGTCCGGAAGGCAAAGAGATAACCCTGAGGTCCGGCAGATTTGGTCCCTATGTTACCGATGGCGAAGTGAACGCATCCCTTCGGGTTGGGGACTCTCCGGAAAGCCTTTCGATTGAGCGTGCGTTAGAACTGATCGAGATGCGCAAAGAGAGTATTGCTGCAAATGGAGGAACTGCAAAAAAGAAATCTACCAGGACCACCACTCGAAAAAAGACTACTGCAAAGAAGGCAACTAAGAAGGCGAAAAGTTGAAACGGGGACTTTTTGTCACCTTTGAAGGGGTGGAGGGAGTCGGTAAAAGCACCCAGGCTGATCTCTTGGCTCAGAGAATATCATCCGAGCTGGAAGTGGAAGTAGTCCTCACCAGAGAACCGGGTGGGACTGAGTTGGCCGAGCAGCTGCGCACTCTGGTATTGGAACATAGGTCCTCCATCGTAAGTGACAGAACAGAAGCTTTGCTGATGGCCGCAGCGCGAGCCGACCATGTGGCGAAGCTTATATATCCCAATTTGAGAAAAGGAACATACGTCATCTGCGATCGGTTTGCCGGCTCCTTCCTGGCATACCAGGGATATGGCAGGGGCCTCGATCTGGAAACTTTAGCTTTAATAACCCATTTTGCTTCCGATGCACTTGAACCGGACATTACTTTTTACCTAAAGTCAGATCCTGAATATGCAATGCGGCGAAAGGGTGGGGAACGAGATCGGATTGAGTCACAAACGCATGAGTTTTTTTCCAACGTGTCGAATGGTTACGATGAATTAGCTTTAGCGCACCGATGGGTCACTCTGGATGCCTCAGGATCGATTGAAGAGCTTCATGAGGCAATTTTCGCCAATACCCTGGTTGTTATGCAGAGCTACGGAGTGAAGTGAAGGTCGGCCCGGATCAATGGGGATATTAGAGCTTTTTAGCCAAATTCCAGGGCAGGATAGGCTTGCTGATGAACTCAAGGCCCATCTGATTGATCCAAAAAACTCCTATTTCTTTATCGGAGCCGAAGATGTTGGAACAGTCAAGGTCATCCAGACTTTTGCTAAAGCAATTATGTGCGAACATGATGGTTGTGGGGTTTGCACTTCTTGTATTGCAATCGAGCGGGGCGTCCACCCGGATGTCTTCTTCTACCAAAGGGTTGGGGCTGCGTTGAGAATTGATGATGCGCGGGAAATAGTTTCTATGGCTTACAGAAGCACTTCAGGTTCCAAGTACCAGATTATTGTCGTTCCTGAACTGGAATTAGTAGATCGAGCAGCTCCAGTACTTCTTAAAAGTGTCGAGGAACCCCCGGTGTCGACCATATTTATGCTTCAGGCATCTACTGAAACTCCGGAGCTTAGGACCCTGATGTCCCGGTCGGTTGTATTTCGACTTGATTCAATTTCAGATCAGCAAATATATCAGCATTTAATCAATAGAGGCACTTCTGCAGAGGATGCTGAAAGGTCAGTCAGATTGTCTGCTGGCAATTTGGAACGAGCAATCGAATTGTCAACTGACCGCCAATTGTGTGATGCCACTGAAATTTGGGAAGAAGTTCCAACTCTTGTCACCCAGAACCTGTCTCTTATCCTCAATCTGGCAGACAAGCTCCTAGAAGCGGTTTCTTTGCGAGAAGAGAGGAAGAAGCTTGAGCACAAGAAGGAGCTGGACGAGGCTGGAGAGCTGGCTAAATCTTTGGGAGTAAAGAAGGCCTCTCTCACAGAAAAGATTGAAGCGAGGCAGAAGCGGGAGCTGAGGAGGATAAGAACTACAGACCTGCGTTCAGGGCTGTTGCTCCTCGAGCGGCAATATCGCAATTCCTTGTTGGCTAGCGACACTTCAGAGTCAAAGGTAAAGTATTGTATCAAAGCAATAGAAATGATTGAAGACACTCAGCTGGCGCTAAAAAGAAATGCTAATGAATTTTTACTTCTTATGGCATTGCTTACTCGTTTAGCCGATCTTCCTAATTAGAATGTCCCAAGCGCCCGGGTAGCTCAGTCGGCAGAGCAGCTCACTCGTAATGAGCAGGTCAGGAGTTCGAATCTCCTCTCGGGCTCTTCGAATAAGCAGATCAAGCCCAAGTATTGCATTTTTGTTAGATATTGTCTAGGCTTAACCCAACAAAAAACCCAACATTTAGCGAGGTGATGAAGTTGGGTTCAATAAGACTTAGACGCAAACCTGATACGTGGGAGCTACGGGTCTATCTTGGGCGAGATGAAAATAACAAAGTTCATCATAAGCATGTTACTTTCATCGGATCTAAGCGAGACGCAGAGAAAGAGTTGACAAGGCTGTCTTACGAATTGGAGTCAAAACCAAGGCCATCAGTTGAGACAGGTATCAGATGGAACTCCAAGACTACTTTCAACGATGCAATTTTGGCGTGGAAAGAAAATGGATGGCAGGATCTTTCGCCGAAAACTGTTAGGAATTATGAGGGATGCTACAAAAGGTATATTGAAGCGTCTATTGGGAAAAATGCGGTTGCCGCTACGGGGGTCTTCGAGATTGAATCCTATTTCAGATCTTTAGCGGACGACGGACTGGGTTTAGCTACAATAAAGTACATCCGTGCGGTTCTTCTAAAGGCGGCGAGACTTGCAGGCAAATGGTCGGGTGGAGTAATTCCAAATCCGGTAGCATTAGCAGATCTGCCAAAGTTCTCACCAAGGACTGCCGTCAGAGCTGCTAGCGTTGATGAGGTAAAGCTGATAATTGAGAAGCTAAACGCTAGGGGAGACCTGAGGCTTTCAAATCTCATAAGATTGCTAGCGGCGACTGGAATGAGAAGAGGAGAAGCGGTAGCGCTTAGGTGGTCTGATATTTCATTTGAGAATTCAGTTGTAAAAATTGACAAAGCTGCAATTATGGCTAAAGGTTCTCTAATTTTAAAATCCCCTAAGACTACTGTCTCGAACAGGACGGTGGCAATTGATTCATCAACACTTACCTCGCTCAGCGACCTAAAGTTACAACAGCAAAACTTTGCAAAAAGCATGGAAATATCATTTACAGACTCGAACTTTGTATTTAGTTACTTCCCGGATGGCTCAGTTCCCCCGCACCCAGACACTGTCTCACATCAGTTCAAAAAAGCGGCAATCGAATGTGGCATATTTGATATTCACCTGCACTCATTGCGTCATTTCCAGGCAACCGTAATTGACCCCATTGTCTCCGAGCGTCAGAAACAGGCTCGTCTGGGCTGGTCTACAAGTCACATGGCTAGACATTACACCGATCCAATTTCAGACGAGGACCGCAAAGTAGCCGACGAAGTAGGGCGGCTGCTCGACAGTTGAGTTCGTCTCCTCTGGCCATGCTCTAAAGCGTCCATTTCAATCAGTTCCAGTCAGTCCAGATTCTCTTACACCTAAGAATGTATCTACATCTTTTCTGAGGAATCTGATTGTGCCATTTATGACAAAGTGGGAGATTGGAAAGTCCCCTCGTTTGAGCGACCTGTGAATGGTAGCTTTTGACATGCAAAGAACTATTGCCACCTCATTTGCCGACATGAACGGTTTTGCTCGCGCAATCACATGTCTTGACATGACAGCACCTTTCTGATCAATTGGGAATTTGTGAAATCGAGAAATGCTTTCCTCTCAAAGCCACTGTCTTTCTCTAAATTCGAACTAGGCATTACCGCATTCCTTCCAGTTCTCTCTCTTCCATAAACTGCTCCCAGGCAAGCACTCTGGCTTCGTCATGATCTGCCCTCAGCTTTGAAGCCCAGTAGGCATCAGCAGCACATAGCCAACCTTGTCCGACAAAAATAAGTTCTATTTCAGAACCAAAGAAGCCGTCATTGTCCTGGTGTTCCATATGCTCGGCTGCTTGCCACTTGCTACGAATTTCTCTTAGGTATTTGAAGGTGACAGAGAACCTACGAGACTTTGTCAAAAAGTGTCCCCGGTGTCCTAAGTCATGAGCCCAC
>JAKBSX010000261.1 GCA_021844725.1 Actinomycetes bacterium
AAGCCAATCATTATATCCTGCAGTTCAGTTGTTTCTACGCCTTGTGTTTTCATTGCTTTACACTTCCTATGTTTGGCAGTGAAGACACAGGGTCATTAAAGAATTTACAGACAAAGCTGTACACTACTCCAATGAATTTATTATAGCGAGATGTGTTATCACCCGTTATGGAAAGAGATAGCTATTCTCAATTCCTCGTCAAGACAGAGAAAACAGCTAAAGAAGTGGATTTGGTTTTTAGGTTGTGTCCGTTCTGTGGAGAAGCAGTCTATGATAGGAAAGGAACGGCACATGGATTCGAAGCACACATCAATTTAACAATTGAAGAGCACAAGAAGAATCGATACTGGAATAAATTACAAACTGAGAAAGAAGTGTAAGTTAAGGTTTGAAGGAAAGTAGGCAGAATCTCCGCCCATAGAAAACGACCGATCATTACAAAGATTTGGCATTCTCAGGCTACAGTTCTGTTCTTCGGTCAAAGAAACGGGGATTTACTTAACTCGCCTACGAGTTATGGGTGTTATCAAATTGATTATTTCGAGGGCTGGTTTTATGTCCTTGAACTAGCCTTGGAACTGTAAATCACTGTCTGTGATAATAAGAGCGGAGTGGAGAGCATGGTAAGTTTCTATGAGGTTGATGCATATTTCAAACAGAAAGCCTTGGTTTGGGCTAGGACAGACGGAAGCGCTGAAGCACACATAAGAAGACTTGGAAGAAAAGGTTTGGCTGGAGAACTTTCGTCAGATCCAGCTTTTACCCCAGTAGTATGCGCGTATGTTCACCAGGTATCTGAACTGCAGCTCCGTTCTGAAATTGCTAGATCTTTGGAGTCTCTGGTGAGTATAGTGTTCGGCGTTCCTCTGGTAGGCACACTAGATATTGTAATCGGTGCGATCGCAGATGCATGTGGATTCAAAACGATTGGCGACAAGTTGATTGAGGCAGCGCTGGCACCTTTGGTCATTATTGGAGAGATTGTCGCAGATGCTCTGAACTCTGTAAACTCTAAGAAATAGTGGTGTGCGCCACGTCTCACAGGCATATGCAAACTGCGCATCGCATAATACAGACATCACAAGATCTCTCCTTCACATCTAAGGCCCACATCGCCCATAGGTTCCATGTGATAGGAGACGTTGTTACATTGTAGTTGCGAGAAGACGTTTTATTAATTCAACATCTCCTTACCTTACAAGTCAAAGATGGGGTACGAAGCAAATTGTTGCGAGATAAGGAAGTCATACTCAAGAGACTTGAAGACGTGTTGAATGAGGTGATTGATACATACAAAGCACTAATCGTAGAATCAAAGACAATTACGAAGCGATCTAAAACCGTTTTTGGTGAACCTTTTTATGATATCTTCCAGATGCTCAGCTCCCGCAAGATATCTCAACTTTCAAGTCGATTGTATAACACCATTCGCGATCTTGCACCACCGGGAAGTGTATACAGAGAAGCGGCAGACGAAGTGAATTCAGACGGGCTGTTTGAGTGGAAGTCGGTGCCTCGACTATACGGATTGCTGGAGAGTCTAAAAGCTGATTACGAAAAGGATTACATGACTAACATAAGCGAATTGATAGATGCCGAGTTGTTTTCAGATGTCCTCGAACAGGCAGATTACCTTTTTTCAGAGAACTATGTTCGTGCGTCTATTGTAGTCGCAGGAGTCGCTTTGGAAGGTCACTTGAGGAAGTTGGCTGAGAAGCGTTCCATACCGATACAGACTGATGGGAATTATGTAACCGCTGAGATGCTTAATCAGCAACTCGTGAAAAATGGGGCATATGATAAGACTTATCAAAAATCAATTACTTCGTGGCTCGGCTTACGAAATGATGCCGCTCACCCGGACCCGAAGGAACTTCATAGAGAGCAGGTGGAACCTTTGATTATGGGCATACGGAACTTCATACAGAGATTCCCAGCATAGCCTCGATAATTTCAAAACAGTCTGGACTTTTTTCATTCAATCAATCTCAGTATTTCGGTGTATACCTCTTTGAGGTCAACTTCAACATTAGTCCAGTCTGTTGCTGCATTAAGTGCCCTTAGAACATCGGTATCGAATTCTAATCGAGTAATATCTTCACCGGAGACGGCTCCTTTAAATTGGTCAGGAAGGCTTTTCCACTCCACACCTGCATATTTCTCTAGGACCTTTGATAGGTTCGTTGCCATAGTATGATTTTGTATATCTGGAATAAAAATCTGTCGCAGTTGCCAACTTCTTAAGTGTGCGTATCTTCCCTCCACTGAGGAAGAAAATAATCTGAATTGTAGCATGCCGAAGGTGCTATTTACCCAACAGACAAAACCTTTGTCCATTTCCGTATTTTGAAATGTCACAGTAAAGGCGATCCCAGAAATAATCGGCTTGTCAGAATAAACTGCAAGCAAAGGCATTGTGTTATACCTAACAGCCTCTGGCAGAGCTATGTGTCCAGACCTATCATTGAAGATGCCAGCGGATCCTTCATCAGAAGGGTTCAACTTTGCAAGGGCTCTATCCGGAATCTTGAATGACTTGAAAGTTTCTGCACCGCCTCTGGATAAGAGAGAAAATTGTCCCTCATTTGATTCCTCAAATCGATCGGTCAGTCCAGTACCACGCCAGTTTCTAGGATTGGAAACGCGCACTGATGCGCCCGCGATCGTATTCTCAAAACGATGAAAATTACATCCTTTTCTCCCAAATACACGATTCTTTGAAAAACCATCCACAAGCTTGAGCAGAGACCCGCTGACATCCGTGAGAATCGACCAATTTCCAACATGGTTTTCAAGAGTATCTCTGTCCACTGGGACAATTTCTGCCTCACAGCTTATAACACTCATGAGACTTTTCTCTTTGGTTGGTTGAAGTTTAAGGAGTTCTTTAGCTGCCAGCAGTCCTTCAAGTGTTGTTTTTGGTTGCTTCCTAAATTTGACAAGTCGGGTGCATCCTCTATGGACCTGTTTACTCACCAATTTACGTATCACTAAGAGAACTTCTGAGCGATGCGTCGAGTAACTGAAATTGAAATTTTCCTCTTCCTCGCTGGTTATGATGTACTCTACGTCGTACCGATGCAGAAACAAGGCTCTCATCAGGAAGTAGGCAGAGCTATCGAGTACTCCTTTTGGAAGGACTAAAGCAAGTCTTCCTCCTTCCTTCAAGTACAAGTCAGCAAGTGCTGCAAAAGGTAATGATGCACCTGCATTGATTGGTGCGACTTCCTGCCATCTGAACATTCCTTCCGGTCCCACCCAACTGCGGAAAACATCAGCCAATCCATTTTTTTGTCGATTGCGAAGTTGCTCACTCATTTTCTCAATCAAAGTGGAGTACTTAGACCACAACTTTTTATACAAATCATCGTTGGCAATGAAGCCAAAGATTGATGGGATCGAACCCTCTCGACCTGGTGCAGTGCTTCTTGAGAAAGGGGGGTTGCCTATTACTATGTCAAATTGGGGGACTGTTATTTTTTCCACTCTTGCACGCCGAGCGGTTCTTCTCTTGAGAGGTAGCAAAGGACTGTTCGTTTCCCACAGTGCCAAAGAACCCAATGCCCCACTCTGGCTTATTGGAAGATGATATATGTTGAAATGATCTAATGCTACACCTGGTTCATGAAGACTTAGAACTACCGAAGCTGTTTGCACCGCATGTTCCAAAGCATCGAAGCCCCAGATAGATTCCTCCAAGAGAACCTTGTGGAATTCTTTCAGATCGAAACCGGCGATCATTACGCTATTTTCGCTGAGCAGTTGTTCGCGATACTTGCTCAGCAAAGAGGTATACACCCCTGATAGTAAAGTTCCGGAACCACAAGAGAAATCACAGATTTTGAACCCAGATAGTTCTTCGGTATCTTTCCATTTAATTTTCCACATCTCATTTGGAATACTGAGTGAGAGAGCTGCCAGAAAGACAGCTACGGGAGCTTTTGTATAGAATGTAGCATAACCTTTCCGAACTGCAATATCGCCCGTCACTTTGTGATAAACCTGTCCAATGAAATCTCTTCTAAGCAGTGCCTTATTCCTGACAATATCGGAGGAATGACTTATGATTTCAGCCAATGATTGAATTAGAACACTATCGCTGCTCACATCGGACAAAACGTCAATTATTCCCATTGCCACGTCAAATATATTTTCATAATCCTCTTTGAGAATAGACTCGAATGCAATTTTAAATGCTGTTAATGAGTCGCCTCTGCTCTCGTTGAGGTGGTGCCGAAGAGAATGTAATTCATATCTGCTAAATACAGATTCATACTGAATTGCCGCCATAAGAACAGAGATGTAAGTGTGAGCTAACACGACTTCTGGCGGCATTCTTTCAGTGTAAATTTCTGCATTTTTCTCAAGGGCAGGAGAAAAGAGGAGCTTGTTGAGACTATTCAGTATAGAATCTTTGTTTTTCATCCACTTCAATTCGAGCGAAGCGCTCTCAACAAACGTGTTTACCTTTTCTTCGATACGGTTGGTGAGATCTGATATAACATCCTCCTTTACTACCAACTCCACTACAGAATCGACGAAGGTTCCAAAATCATGAATAGGGATCAACATCCATCCATTACTAGCTTCAGGTTTCAGGTGTTTGCTCTTGTGTATGAATTCAAGAAGAGTGCCGCTTATGTCTTTTCCCTGGGTATATGTCCTAAGTCTCAAGGGTTTTGAAAGTAACGCGCGCTTGATTTCACCTGTAGTCCGCTTACCTTTGAAAGATTCGTCCTGATAGTGAATAGCAACTGCAACGCTATCTATTAGACCTTCTTCAAGCCTACTTTTTGCATCCTTTTCCGCATCCTCCTCATCGTAAGAGGCCTCCATGATGAACTCGATTCCCCTGAAGTATATTCTCAAATCAAATCGTCGTGTTGAACCCTTTCTCTTCACAAATTCTTCAGGAGAAACTTGTGCCGATTCCCCAAGGATACTTCCTAGCGTATCTGCCAAGACTATGTTGATTGTTTCTTCATGTGGTCGTACCATTCTGAGTAGTCATGCGTAATCTGATATTCAATAGTATCCTGCACGGAATAATTTTACAATTTTTCGGCCACCCATCCAAAGTGGCGCTTAAAAGCAGTCTGGTTCTGGCATGAAACTCACACAAGGAGCATAAGAATGGACGTAATGAACCGTCGAAGAGCAATGCATCAGTTAAGGAATCCAGCTTCTGTCCAATTTAACTCGTTTCATTTGCATATGAGGCCCTATCGAAAACAAAACGTTTCAGATGGTGATTCAAATGAGCTCAATATTATAGCATTCCTCGAAAGTGATGCGGCTATTTGAGCAGTGCGTGTATTGCCGATAGATTGCAGACACTCTTCACCGTTGCAGGCTGTGTGTTTCTGACGAAATGCTGT
>JAKBSX010000262.1 GCA_021844725.1 Actinomycetes bacterium
AATGCAACCTCAAGTTTGGCATCCTTCCCTCTTCCATGCAGATTCGATTGCATTGTATTCCTGTTTCACTGTTATATTATTGTAATTCTTACTAACCGTTTTCTATTCATGATTTCATTCGCCTGTCTGTTGTCCATGAATGGCAGATTCTTTACGCACCTGGAAATAATCTGTTCAATCATCATCACCGTCGCAATGGCAATACGATATGATAAGATTTGCTTTGCATGAATCATCACTCCTTTTTTGACGACCAATTGTGGTCACTCGATGAGTATTACAGAGTGCAAGTGGCGTGCTTCTGCGATTTGCAAGGGCAATGGTGCCAAACGCAATCTATCATCTTGCAACAACGAAAAACAAAGATAGCACTCATTTTTACCTCCGACATGAGGAGTAAGCAAACGGAAGGATACAAAATCTCATTGTGGAGAACTTGTTGGATGAAAGTATTTATTCAGAAGCTGGATACCGAAGGTGCTTAGGTGTGTAGTCCATGGTTCTTAAGGACCATCGTAATGCTGCAATTTCGTACGAGCAACAACTCTTCACCTCTTTGGTGGACACGAAGTCATTTCACTACTGTTGGTCCGGACAGCCAAGTGTCATAAAATGCCAAGACTTCGAATTGGGAACGCAGCCTAGACTCTTGTTCAGAGATCCGATGACACCAAATTCACTGGAGGATGTGCTAAGTAGGTATAAAAAATGGAAGATGTGGTTAAGTCAGAAGAATCTCTCGCCACAGGGTCACGAGAAATTCACCTCACTTGTCAAAGCTAGCGATAGACAACTAAATGACTTGTGTTGCGGATCTATTAAGTTGAACACTCTCGACCTTGAATTGATTGCCTTAGCCAAACTTGTTTTACAAGAGAAATCGGTTGTCGGATTCCGTTTTCCAACACAGGAATGCCAAAGCCTATATGCAGCCGCGATAGAGTGCATAGTTACTCGAGATAAATCAGAAGAAACAAGACCAATCGCAATATACGCCAGTGATCTTTCGGGAATGCATGAGTACCTATCTTACAATGACGGTAAGAGTGGTATTGGCAAATACATCTCATGTGAAACCTATAACTCTAGTGCCGATGAATCTGCGAATAACAATTCGCGTGATATACCTGATATACTGACTGTCAGGAAATTGGTCCACTTAGCATCGCTGTGTGAAGACATTCCACCATCATTGATACTTGCACACATAAGCCTAGCGCACGAGGTTGAAGATTATAGAAGGATTATTGAAAATTCGATTCGGCTTAAAATACCTGCATTGTTAGTCTATTCTCCTAGTGCAACTTCAATTGAGCAAGTTCTTCAAGAAAAAGGAGTGCCATCATGGGAAATTCCCAGAGCATCACTAAATGAGCTATTGGCTGTTTCAAAAGTTCAAGACAACTATCATGTGATTCACAGGGACTTCGATAGTCTATCGCTAAGAGTCGCAGCACAAGGTTGGCAAGTCAATCCCTTGCCGATTACGGATAAGGAACTCAACTTAGCAACAATTGGTGTCTTTAGGGAACTACTGAGATTAGCCAAGATAGCCCCTCCAAATCAAGATCTGGAATTGGACAGAGTTTTGCATTATGGTTGGGAATTTCTAAAGAGCATAGAATCTCTGAGTTCATCAGTAAGTGTATTCGATCAAATCGCTCCTCGAACTTATATGAACATGCCACTGACTGAAAGACTCGCAACTTTGATCAAATGGATTTCACGTTTCAAAATCGCCCATCCTGATCGTTCGGAAGAGTCTGCTTATCTGGCCAGGTTGTGCGATTTGCTCTTGACAAGACTTCAGAATGGAAGTGTCGGATTACCCGCAGCAACGCTGCAATTAGTGACGAGATCCATGGAAAAGGGAAAGCCGCTTGTCTTGGTCTTCTGCACACGAACCATGGCCATTGCAGCCGATGCCTTCATACAGGACGAGTTGTCAAGACAAGGACACAGTGTTAAAAATTCATGGCTGGCCATAACCGTAGCTGATATGAGCAATAGCACATTACCTGAACTCTTGAAACAAGGAAACATCAAGGCAGTTGGTTTGCCGTTAATCAGCATACCCACTTGCAGACATAAGAATCATAGATACCTCTTTGGGTTACCGCTCAGTCATCAAATAGTTACCTTCTTATATCAATCACAAGCAGAATCATTTCGTCGACTGTTTGACTCTGCCTGCAATGATGACGTAGACCACATCAATGCTGAACGATGCCATATCTTAAGGAAGCTTGGAAGATCGCCACCATCTATTCAGGTTAAGAACTCACGTACTACAAACATCATGGTAAGCCAGTTTCCTGAGTTTACTGACGGATTAATTCACTTTCCCG
This sequence comes from Actinomycetes bacterium, assembly GCA_021844725.1. The sequence goes on from JAKBSX010000262.1 coordinate 2,349, forward strand.
GCACGATAGGAGACGTTTCCAGAGAAGTATTGGAAGAATTGACAGGCGGTCATCATGATGCACTGACTCAGGAAGATTTCGAAAATCGCGAAATGGACAGTAGCGACTTGACAGAACAACCAGCGAATAGTGAAGACAATCCACAAATTGCCATCCCTTTACTACTTGATGATGAATTTCGTGTCTTTGTCTTACCGGGACACAGAGTATTTGTGCTTGAGGATGGCGGGACCGAAGTATGTCCAATCCGAGCAAGAGATTTATCAGTGGGAGACATGATAGTAACAATTGAAGGTTCTGTAGCCTATACCATAACGCAGCGGCTTCTTCATGAATTGTCTAAGCAACCAGAATGGTCTACTCAGGTCAGATTCAGATCGATGTGGGTAGAAGCAATGAGGCAATGGGCATCCGATCCGAGTCATACAACAAAACAGCTTCTAGCTGAGTTAGCTAAATTAGGTTCAACAATAAGGAATGAAAACACAGTAAAGTACTGGATTGAAGGAGATGTTGTAATAGGACCAAGAGATCCAGATGACATTATTCGCATCGCAGAAGTATGCAAGTCGAAGGCACTTTCGAGATACTCGGACATGGTGATATCATCGATAGAGAATCTCAGGAAGGTACACGAATTAGTTAAGGAAAAGGTGATACACAATGCGTTGAAGAGCCACGCTGCCAAAGCAGTTAGCAGTTCCATAACATTAAACCCCATAGCGGAGGACAGCGTCGAGAAGTTCGTGAAAGACATTAGAATCTACAAAGTGACTGGCATAGATCCGTTGAGAAATGTCCATACCTCTTTTTTGAATTCAATTTCTTCACGCACATAGGTAGACGTTTCTGATCGCCAAATACAACCACATCGAGAAACAAATACAGTTCGTCGTGTAATGGAGGTGGTGGTTATGATGTCATTAACTGTGTGGATATACCACCGAATAATTCAGTCGTCGAGCGGAAAAGAAATACACTCATCGTCCTCAGAGAGACGATCGATTAAGATAGATACTCTTTTTGCAACTTCACCATGAACGCGTATTCCAAGCTCATAGTTCTCCATCATGCCTCTCAATGACAGATTTGCTGAGCCTATTATTGCATCTATACGATCTGCCACAACTGCTTTTGCATGGAGGTTTCGCAGATGTATTCTTGGCTCAAAGGAGAGTATACGTGAATCGGGAAATCGTCTGGCAATCAGATTAAGTCTATGTATGACACTTAGCTGGCTTGATCTGTTGGCGCGGTTCAAGATCATGGTTGTTCTCACGCCTGCAGCAAGGCGAGGCTCAAGCATGTCGAAGATTCGAAAAATGGCGAATGAAGCGCTGTAGACGACCATGTGAAATTCTGAATTCGCTCCCATTATGACCTCTCTTAAGCTGCTTTCAAGAGATCTTGTGCCCACCCCTGCCCAGATTGGGCCAGAGGCAACAATCGAAGAAATGTTGTCTGTTGTCATGGAGGGTTCTCGAGAAGTATATTCCTGTCTAAACTACGATTGAATGCTTCACATGCTGTTTCAGAAACAAGCTCGCATGCATAGCACGCTGCACCATTTGCTTTGCCAGGTTCAAATCGAGAGTCGATACAGAGCGGATCGTTTGAACAATTGTCAAGGGAATAAAGCGCTGTGTCAAGTATTTGGCTGAATCTGCTCCCCTGGGATACCAATCCACCAAGGCTTCCATCTGAAGCAGGCTGACTTGTATACAACAAGACACCCCCCGAGGCGCTATTTGATTGAGATAGGAGCCTAGGATAGACTCGTTCCCGGATTGATGTAGCAGAATAGCCTGAATCAATTGCCAGTGAATTTATAAGACGATGTGAAAATGTGTGCCACCAAACGAATTCTGCCCAGTTAACCAACGGATCTCGGCTTGGATCGGTAGACCATGAACTTGAGATAGGTCCTGGACGAGGGAACTGACCGACCCATCCTTCCAACTCGATAAACAAACCCTCACCGAACAATTCCATGCCAGCAAAACCAAGACGCCCAGTTCTATCAATTATCGATGTCTCCACGGATCTAGACTCGGTGGGAGAGGTGCTTATACGCTTATATCCCGTCTGAATAGTAACGAAGCGTAAGCGCCTGATCGGAACTACCCTGTATGTGGTATTATTCGAGCTAGTCACTTTACGCACGTCCGAGGTATATACTTCGAAGTACCTCTCCGGATCCTTGTTTCTCGAATGCCCGTATTTACCAGCTTTCTGCAATTCTCTTAATTCTATCGCCTTCAGTTCACTCATCGTCGAACCAGTCTGACTGTGCCGAAGACTATCCAGATCCTTAATGGCTTCCAGAATAGGTCCTTCGTCTTGTGAATCGAGCCTCTTGTAAGTGGCACCATCCATCATGCCATTATTCAAAAAGCTTCTGGCTGTAGCCATTAACTCTTTCTTAGAAGTAACGGGATGAATGATTGTGTCGTGGTATAGACGAGTAGTCAATAAAATACGATGAACTGGTCCATCTGTGGGAGGTATAGTCAATACCTGAATGGTCTCAGCCATTCTTAGATTGACCGCCAATCTTTGAGTTATTTGCGCAGATTTCGAGCACCTTGAAGGCGAGGATACCAAGTCTTCCGGATAGCAACCAGTACATGGCCAACGAGCACCATATGCCCTGCCGAAGTTTCCCAAACCCCCACAAACAAGACACTCTAGTTCCACATTACGAAGACCGCCACCAGCATTTTTCCACCTATAGGATCTACTGTCGCAATCTCGAGTCTTATGATAAACGAGTAGGCGCCATGGAACTTCATCTAAATGTCCGTTTGAACAAGCCAAAACGAACCGAACGGCTTCGCGGTTTGCTTTAGTAGCAAGATCGTCTTTGTTCCCTTGTCTAGGACAATTTGGACATCCCAACAAGGTGGTTTCGTCAGGGTAATAGACTATTTGGTGCCGTTCACAGTGTGCCCAGCGCGGGAACGGAAGGCGATAGAATTAAGAGAATTGCAGAAAGCTGGTAAATACGGGCATTCGAGAAACAAGG
>JAKBSX010000263.1 GCA_021844725.1 Actinomycetes bacterium
CCTGGTGTGGCAATCGGTCATTTGGGTATGAAAAACTAACCGATTGATCAAAGTTGTCGCCGGAGCTGCTCCAACCAATCGGGCGTTGCCGTTGATGACATAGCTTGTACCATCCGCTGACGAAAACGCCTCTAGATCTTCCAACAGACTCGAACGTATCAGCGGCGAAGCCCGAAATCAATTCGAAACTATCTATAAGCATCACAGGTTTTTATATCATGAGCAATATCTGCAACTTTTTTGCCCATTTCAACCCACCTGTCGCCCTAGGAGGCGAATTGGTTGGTCCATACCCCACCTTCAGTGACACTTATATTTGAACCAGGCTTTACCAATCCAGTCTTTTTGGCAAATGTTAATGCGTCGTTCCAACCAATCTGACTTTGCTGCATCGTTGGAGTTAGTGCAATGCTCTTTAACGAATCTTCGATCACCTTCTGTGAAAGCGTTGGGTAGACAGTATTTACTGCTTTTACAGCTGCGGGCGTAAGTTGAGTCATCTGTGACAAAGCCTTCTGCATGGCACCAACCATCGCTTTTACCACCTGCGGATGGGACTTGGCATATGCAGGCGTAGTGATCAATATGTCATAAGCTTCGTCAGAAAGATAGGGAAGCTCCTTGGCATTTGCAAGCACCGTTCCGTAGTTACCGGCCACAGCTATCGAACTATTCGGAGGGCTGGCAATGAATTCCTGGGCTAAATTGTGTTGAACCGCTGCCAGCTGTGCTGTCGCGCTACTAACCGAAACTGCATCAACTGAGCTGACCGGCAGTCCCGCGTAGGCAAGAAAATCGTCCATAACTGACTTGTCAGAGGTACTCAGGGTAGCGTCTTTAGTGCCTACAAGACCCTTTATCCTGGTAGCCAGCGGCTCGGTAGGAGACAGGTTATGAGCTTTCATCCAACTGTTGGAAACGATCAGCTGCACTCCATCGCCTTTATCAATACCTCCTACTGAGAGCAGTGGTATCCCTCTGCCAGTGGCCAGCAGAAGTGCGGCAGAACTTGCAAGTACAAACTGAACGCTCCCACTCTGAAGCGCCGCATTTGCCACGCTGCTTCCAGCAACGGTTTCCATCTTGACTTTCAGCCCGGCGGCCTTAAAATAACCCAAATCCTGTGCAACATTGGCAGTAGCGAACGGTTCAGTGTTGATCGCCTTGGCCAGTGTAATTGAGACCGGCGCAGAAGACGCTGGGGTGGATGAGGACGAAGTTGCTTTGGCCGGGGCATTGGCTGTTGTTGCAGATCCACACGCTGCCAGCACCGTTGCTGCAATCACTCCAACTGCCAGAGTCCGTTTCCTGCCCCGAAACCGGCCCGAAAATAGTGCGACATTACCAATTCTCATTTATTCCCCTTGAGAACCGACACTCCCACCGAAGCGTCGGTAGTGCTATTTGCCAGAACCTGCAGATACTACCTTGTTCCACCTGAATAAAACTAACACAGTCCAAGTAGCAACATTGGTTTAGACCGAAAGTTGACCCGACTGCTTTCGATCTGAACACAACTGCACACGCACCAAGGTCAAGAGAAAGGAGCAACTTTTGAAATCACAATTCCAACCATGCCTGATCCGGGATAGGATCGGTGAGCCAAGCCCTAACCGTTGGATCCGGAATCAACATTCAGCTTTTTAGGCGACCTTTTAAGCACCCTGGTTGCCGACAGCAATGCAGCAACAGCCATGAACACGGTTGACGCGTAAAAGGCTGCGTGAAGTCCAGAAGTGAACACAGCAGATACCTGAGTTGAGAGTTTCGTGGTTCCGACAAAGATTGCAAACGCAAGTTGGCGGGGTATTGAACGGGCTGCGACCAGAATTGCGACTGCAAATGAAAATATCATGCCCACGTTGGAAAACGTCCGAAGCATTCCAGAAGCAATTCCAAACATAGCATCAGGAGTGACCTTCATTATAGAGGAGTTGTTGGCAGGGAAGAAGGCGCTTGCACCAATCCCGTTTACAGCTGAAGCCAGAACCACCACCAGAACGGGAGTCGAAACCCCAAATTGGGCATAAATGATAAGGGCCACAACCTGAATCCCAAGTCCAACTGATGCCGGCAACACTGGTCCCAGACGATCGGATAGTCGTCCGGCCATTGGGCTTATAAAGCTGCCGAGCAAATAGCCAGGAACTAACAACAGCGAGGCATGCAGAGGTGTGAACTGCCTAACCCCCTGCAGGTACATGATCACCAGAAATAATACTGCAAAATTTGCAAGGCCCTGAAAGAACGAGGCCAACAGAGTCGGGGTCATGGTAGGTATCTTGAAGATAGAGAGATTGACCATTGGCTCTTCTCTCATTCGCTCGATAATTCCAAAGATAATCAGAAACACCACACCAAATGCAAAGAAGAGAAAAATTTCGACCGAAAATGGATCGGTGGCGAGCTTAGTCATACCCCACAGAATTCCAAATAAGCCAGCCCCAAGGGTCACCATTCCAGGAATGTCGAGACGCTGACGATTGCGCTTGCCCGAATCTTTCAAAACTTTCAGAGCAAGTACAAAGGCAATAATCCCAATCGGAACGTTGATCCAAAATATCCAGCGCCAGGAGATATAGGTGATGACTATTCCACCAAGCAGTATCCCCAAAATTGCACCGATATTGTAACCGACCGAACTGAAGCCATACGCCCTCCCCAGTCTTTCCGGCGGAAAAGTATCAGCCAGCACAGCCCCCGAGTTCGCCATAATCAGCGAGCCGCCAATGCCCTGGACTATCCGAAATCCTATGATGGTGGCCTCATTGGTGGCAAGCGCACAAAGTGCTGAACCAACTATGAAAATCAAAAATCCAAATTCATACATTCGGACCCTGCCGAACATGTCGCCCAGCTTCCCCACCTGGGTCGAAAGCAGAGTTATTGTCAAAAGGTATCCGATAATAACCCAAATCACAGCCGAGAGAGCCACGTGAAGAGACGTTTCAATCTCTGGAAGTGCCAGCACCACAATAGTGGTGTCAATAGCAACCATGAGGATTCCAACCATGATCACAAATAGCGCCAATCCAGTCCTTGTAGTGGCCCTGGGTACAGAGGTCGCTTCCACACTATCTCCTTGCTCTCATCAAGCATCGCTAATAAACCCGAAATGCTTCAGACTCAATACCTTTTGACAAACCTTCCCAAATGAACCACGAGTCAAAAAAAGCAGCGGCAGAATCTGGAATCCGCAGCTCATTGGGGTTGGAATTCACAGATCAATTCCTCTGAGCCATTCTGCTTAGACCCAAAAGTTCTGTTAGCCAGATTCAATAAAATACACTAACTCAGAAGCTTGCTCCAAAACAAAAAATAGTTGTATCTACCATTAATTATTGGAGCTGAATCGCAAAATTCATGCATAGCTTTCCGAAATATTTCTGAAAATGCAAGATACCTCTCTGAATCCTTACTTCTGACATCCCAGCTTCAGAACTAGATCCCCATCCCATCAAACAATTCTTCCATGTCTATAGCAGAATTGGAATCTCCCCAAATCGAAACGTGTACGGTAAATCCTTCAGCTAACAAAGCGCCATCACCATCGGTGATGGTGTGGCCAAGTTTCATGCTCTTAGTCCCAATCTCTGCAATTGAGGTTGTAACCGTTATCTGATCATCAAGGCCAATCGGTCTTCGATACTCACATCCAGTCGAAACCACCGGCAAGGCATATCCGTTTTCTAACATTGAACTTATTGCCAATCCCACTCTGTAAAGTAGCTGACACTCATTTCGGTCAAAATAACTGAATACAGTCGAAAAATGGATTCGGGAACTGTCCACATCCTGCATGGAAACGTGAATCTGCGACTCCAGCTTTTCCTTTAGGAGCCGCTCCCTACGAGCACTATCCTTCTCTTTCATCCCAACCTCAATCGATAGAACTATTTTTGCTTATCCTTGGATCAATCCATCTCCAGGTTAGCTCAAGATAGTTCAATCTCCTAGATAAAACGACTTAAACGGCAGCTAAAACAGCCTAAAGGTCGTACTGAGATTTCATTGGCAGTTGGAAAGAATCTTCAAGGCATTTTCCGCATTTACCACCCATGCATCAAGGTAAGAAAATTCAGCAGTAGCCGAGATATAGTCCGAGATCTGACGCCTGATAAGAGCCTCAACCTTTTCGCTAAACCCTTCTGGTTCAGTGAGAAAAACGTCTTTTAATACCATCCTTTTGGTGCCAGCCCTAACCGCCAAGCCAATTTCGGTAGAAATCGTCTCGATGTCGGAAAGAGTAAGAATGATGCCAGATTTAGATGGTGTAGTCAGAAAATCAATCAGTTTGGCCAGGTTATCAACCTGATCAAGACAGACCTCGCGGTCTTTGGGACCGGGAGCTTCGGCTGGAGGGGATAAAAGCCTCAAGGCATCCCAGCACAACGAAACCCAATTAGACAAAGGCTGCGGCGCCACCCGTATCGCACTTATTAAGTAGGCTGGCAACCAGGTAAGCAAGTGATCATTAACCAACACCTGCCGCGTTCGAACCACTGATGACAGTTCAGGCTCTGACCCATTTTCAATACTTTTTGCCTCAGCAACAAGTATCTGCGACAGAAGTGCAAACAATGACGAAAGATGGTCCGGATCATTCGGTACCGGAACCCCGAGGGCTCGATAAATTCCACTTATTACCGCCTGAGAATCTCCACCGATATTGCCATCGGCAGAAAGATATATAGACGCGAATGGTGGAAGATCCTTAATAAATAGCCGGTATAAATCGCTCCGAGCAACTCCCGGCAATCCTAAAGCATCAGCTATCTCCGCTCTCAGTTCAGTTGCTGAGGCAACCTCAGAAAGGGCAGATGTGACTTCACCCAGTTGTCGACAGAGCACTGGATCAAAGCTTTCAGTCATTTAAATCAGCCCCATCATCGAGGCGGAAGTAGTGAAGCCTGCTTGGATGGTTTCAATGGCCGCATCAACCACCTTGGGCGACGGGTTCCGTCAGGGGAAGTGCTAAAGGCATCCCTTGTCATTTCCAACCATCGCTCAAACACCTCCCTGGAAGCTCTGCGGTCAACGTAAACTTCACCATAGACATCCGTCGGTTGAGCCTTTTCAACAGATACAGCTTGGTGCCAGCAGTGCATCCCCGATACTGGATCAGGGTGCACGGGAAATATCAGATTCTGGTGAACTCCAACGTCTTTCCACCAAAACCGTCCTGTATCGGGATCGGAGGATTTGTAAGGTTGAGGTGGCGATTTGGGTACAAGTTTGCGGTCATCTCCACTGTTTTGTAATGTTACCGTCCTCATTGTCAGTGCATTTTGCTCAGGATCCAGCTTCCATCTCCCCATATGATGAGAACAAGCTACCACCCCTGGACGTATTCCCTCAGTTATCCAC
>JAKBSX010000264.1 GCA_021844725.1 Actinomycetes bacterium
TACTGGATCAGGATCGAGAGAACGTGCTAGAAGAGCAGAATCCGGAGCAACTCGTCGGAGAATTTAGAGAATTTTTGAATACGCTCAGACCCGAAGATTTTTCAGGGTAGAGTTTTAAGGATTTCTCTGGGAGAAATTGCACTCAAATACTTGCATTGGCAGCAATATCTGTCATACTTACTGCTGCATCAATGTAACTACGCTAGTGTAGGAGACGGAATGGAAGCACCCCTCGGATTCAGAGGCATTCAAGCGTGCAAGTTGGCGGGCATAACATATCGTCAACTGGACTACTGGGCACGAACGGGTCTGGTCCGTCCCTCCGTAGCGGATGCGCATGGCTCGGGTACCCAGAGGTCATACTCTTATCGAGACATACTCGAACTAAAAGTCATCAAGCACCTCTTGTCTGGCGGTATTTCGCTCCAGGCTGCCAGGAAAGCGGTGGAATATCTTCGTGCAAACCTCAAGGAAGACCTGTCAAACGCAGATGTCCTGGTTGTGGGTCCTGGAACCGTGCTTGTTCGGACCGGCGAAGAGCTCATCAACCTATTGAGAGGTGGCCAATTGGTCATGTCCATCGTTCTTTCTCTCCAGGAGATCGTCAACGAACTTGACGCCGCCATCATTTCAATGAAATACCAGACTTCTGACGATGGCGATGGTGCTTCAAGAACCATCGTCCCAGGCCAGCAACAGTTGGCCATCTAACTGTTGTCGGAGATACGTCTCCCTGAGATTGCAAAGCACGTCCAACCTTCTCCCAGCATCTTGACGCAAGCTGGCAAAAATCACCAACAGCCACGCGTCTCCAATTCCAGAACTATGTTATGAAGGTGACATTAAAAAGAACCGCGCTCTATAAGGATCATTGCCAGCTGAATGCCAAGATAGTGGAGTTCGGAGGCTGGGAAATGCCGTTGTCCTACTCCACGGGTACCATTGCAGAGCACATGGCCGTTCGGAATGACGCAGCCATGTTCGATGTATCCCACCTTGGCACTGTCAGGCTCACGGGACCTGACGCTTTCAATCAGATCCAGAGGACCCTTACCAATGATCTTGGGAAGATCTCACCGGGGCACGCCCAGTACACACATCTCCTGGACGACAGATCCGGCTCGGTAGAAGACGACATAATTGTTTGGTGGATCGACGAGGAGGTGTTCGATGTCATGCCTAATGCATCCAATACATCTCGAGTGCTGGCCACCCTGCCGGGAATCGATATAACAGAGGAGCGCGTCGTCATAGCAGTGCAGGGACCAAGAGCTCGGGCTGCAGTGGCGGAAATTATCGACAGGGCAAGGGATGTTCCACATTTTCAGGTTTCGCGCTCAAGCTATCTAGGTAAACCGATTGTCATATCTGGCACGGGGTATACCGGAGAAGATGGAGTGGAGATATCAGTTCCGAATGCTGTTGCTTCATCGCTCTGGAATCGATTGCTAGATCTTGGAGTGATACCTGCTGGATTGGGAGCGAGAGACACTCTTCGTTTGGAAGCCGGCCTCCCGCTTCATGGGCACGAGTTAGGGGAGGGAATTACACCGCTTCAGTCTGGGCTTGACTGGGTCGTCTCCTTTGGCAAGCCTGAGTTCCTGGGAAGAAGTGCGCTTCTTGCGGAAAAAGCACGGGGTGTTTCACGAAAGCTAGTAGGCCTGAAAGGCTTCACCAGACAACCGTTTCGCCAAGGACAGGACATCGTTGTAGATGACAGCAAGATAGGCGTCACCACATCCGGAAACTACTCGCCAGTCTTACAGGTTGGAATCGCCATGGGCTTTGTCGAACCGGCATATGGTGCTGGAAAACAAGTAGCCGTGAAAGCCAAGGGAGGGCTCATACCAGCAGAAATCGTCAAACTCCCGTTCGTCAAAAAGGCCTACGCGAATTAAACCCATTTCTGACCAATCAATAATATGCACCTGTCACTTCAGTCAACGAACTCATAGGCGGTATCACTTTGTCAGGATTCATCCCACACACACCAACCGAAGTCCAGGAAATGCTCGATTTCCTAGGGCTTCGCCAGGTCGAAGACCTATTCATCTCCATACCTGAATCGATCCGGCTGGCGCGTGGAGCACTTGAACTTCCGCCAGGAATCTCTGAACCAGATCTTCTGTGCCGAATGAGGGAACTGGCTGACAGAAACTGGCCAAACCCTGAAGAACTGATATGTTTCGCAGGTGGTGGTGCGTACGATCACGACATTGCTTCTTCCACCAGGTCGCTGGCGTCCCGCTCCGAATTCGTTACCGCGTACACCCCATATCAGCCGGAAGTAGCCCAAGGCGTTCTGCAAGCACTGTTCGAGTATCAGTCCTTGGTCACGCGTATTTCGGGCCTTCCAATTTCCAACGCGTCTCTCTATGATGGTGCCTCAGCACTCGTAGAAGCTCTAAACCTTTGCGTATCACAGAACAAGAACCCCCTCGCCTGGGTGAGCCAGGGCATAAATCCTTCGTTTCGGGCTGTAACACGAACGTTCGCTGCTGGTACCGGGCACGAGATTGTGGAAGTGCCCCTAGAGAATGCGACCACCTGTTGGCCTTTCCACTCGCAGAAAATACCGGGGGTAATAGTCGTCGGATACCCAAATTACCTTGGAGTCGTTGAAGAGCTCTTTGAAATGCTGGAATATTCCCAAAGTAACGATGTGCGGATTGTCTTTGTCTACGATCCTGTTGCAATGTCTTTGCTTAAGTCCCCTGGAAGCCTCGGTGCAGATGTCGCTGTAGCCGAGGGACAGCCATTTGGAGTTGGCTTGAACTTTGGTGGGCCTTATGTGGGTCTTTTTTCTGTCAAGAGTGAATATGTTCGCCTTCTACCCGGGCGGCTCGTTGGTGAAACGGTAGATAGCGAAGGACGAAAGGGCTACGTTACAACCTTGAGGGCCAGGGAACAGGACATCAGGCGCGAAAAGGCCAGTTCCAACGTTTGCACAAACCAAACGCTGATTGCGATCACTGCAGCGATTCAGCTTTCATGGCTTGGCAAGTCAGGTATGAAAGAACTCGCCCAGCGATGCTACTCCGGAACTGAATACCTCAAGAAACTGCTAGTTGGGCGGTCGGGACCTTTTTCGCTCGTCTCGGACCGACCCACTATCCGTGAATTTGCGGTGAGAACGCCCATTCCACCCGAGGTGGTGGTCGAAAGGATGCTCGAAGAGGGTTTCCTCGCTGGGATCCCACTAAATGAAGATTTTGACGGATCAGATGTTCATGGTTCGCTTTTGGTTAGTGTGACCGAAAAAAGGAGAGCCGCCGAGATCGAGAACTATGTGAATGCGATGGAAAGGGTGGTGAAATAGATGGAACGAGGATACCAACCAGGCGGTCAAGCTATGTCGATTCCTCTAATGGATGGACACGCGAGCGAACCCACTATTTTCGAACTTTCCGTTCCCGGCAGGTCAGCAGCCTCGTTCCGCACAACTGGGGTTCCCCACACAGACCCTTCTGAAACCCTTCCATCAAATCTCATGCGCACCGAAGAGATCGAACTTCCCGAAGTTTCCGAGCGAGACATGGTGGCACATTTCACAAGGCTAACCCATCGACAGTTTTCGGTAGATCTTGGCGCCTATCCGTTGGGCTCTTGCACTATGAAGTACAACCCTAAGTTCGCAGACGTTGCCGCAACGATCCCGGGACTCGCCAATGTCCATCCATGCCAACCTGAAAATACTATACAAGGCTGGCTTGAACTCATGACGACACTCGAGAGATGGTTCATGAAGATCACCGGAATGGCTGGCGCAACGCTTCAGCCATCGGCTGGCGCGCAGGGAGAGCTAACTGGCCTCCTGATAATGAGGGCATACCACGAAGACACTGGCAGGCAGCGGAAAAATGTGATCATCCCCGACTCGGCGCATGGAACCAACCCCGCTTCTGTAACGCTGTCAGGGTACAAGCCTGTGACAGTGAGATCCGGTCCTGACGGCCTTGTCGATCTTGACGCCCTGGAAGCTCTTCTCGACGAAGACACTGCGGGCATCATGCTGACCAACCCGAACACACTCGGCCTCTTCGAAAAAGAGATACTCAAGATCTCGAAAGCTGTTCATAAAGTTGGCGGTCTGCTCTACTATGACGGCGCTAACTTGAACGCAATAATGGGTGTGGTTCGCCCTGGAGACATGGGTTTCGACATAGTGCACTCCAATCTCCATAAGACTTTCGCTACTCCCCACGGTGGCGGCGGACCAGGATCTGGACCAGTTGCTGTCACAAGTGAACTCGTCGACTTCCTTCCTGGGCCAAAGCCAGCTGTAGTAGGGGAGAACTCCGACGGATCCGCACGCTACGGGTTCGTCACGCCATCCAAGTCGATCGGAAGAATCCACTCCTTCCATGGGAACGCAATGGTATTTGTCCGAGCCCTGGCATACATGCTCTACTACGGTGGGGAAGGGCTTACACATGTATCTCACACAGCAGTCCTCAATGCCAACTGGCTTCGAAAGCGCATCTCCAGATCTTATCCTTCTGCTCATGACGCCACATGCATGCACGAATTTGTGTGCTCAGCTTCATCCTTGAAACGCGACACGGGAGTCAGGGGCCTCGACGTTGCAAAGAAGCTTCTCGAGTATGGGTTTCACGCGCCAACCGTCTATTTTCCACTCGTAGTTGATGAGGCCTTGATGTTCGAACCAACTGAAACTGAGTCGCTACAAACGCTGAAGTCCCTTGCTGACGCACTTGACGAAATCGCTGATATCGCCCACTCTGATGCTGGTCATGACCTCATACATCGAGCGCCCACACATACTCCAGTTACACGCCTCGATGAAGCTCGTGCTGCAAGGTCCTTGGTCCCGACGTTTGATGCCTCAGTTGAAATGTCACAAAACCAATTGAACGGTTAGTGGCCTTTCTTGCCATGCCCAGGTGGTGCAATGGGCGGTGCTGGGGACTGAGCGGGGCCAGGACGTGAAGTCATGCCCGTGGTAGTGGTGGTTGGCAACGTTGTCGTGGTACTCGGCACGGTGGTCGGTGCGACCGAGGTGGTGGGGCTTTTCGTGGAATGTGGGTTTGCGCCTCCATGAAAGGCCAGGAAGAAGACCGCCAAAAAAGCTATCAGGGCAGCCGAAAAGAACAGCAACGTGGGATGGGGCTGACCATTTGAGACCCTTTTCCACATTGCCTTGGCCTTGCTCGAAACAATTCGCCAGGACCTTGCTCCAACGGCCGCGATCACCGCTACCATCCCGAGAAGATGAATCCTACCTGAGAGAAGCCAAGACCTCATGACGACTTCAGTGGGCGCTTTGGCATCTGCAACAGGCGTTGTCATCACCTGGGTCCTTTGCGCTTCTTCTTGGTCATCGAGCAGCGGTGCGGTTTCCTCG
>JAKBSX010000265.1 GCA_021844725.1 Actinomycetes bacterium
AAAGCAAACTCCAAGCCTTTGTTACCCAGCCTGGGGTCGCTTCTCTCAATGCCCTGCTCAATATTTTCGGTTGTGAGTACCCCAAATATAGTTGGAATACCGAACTCCAGCGCCACTTGGCTAATTCCGCCGGAAGAGGCTTCCACCACAACCTCATAATGGGTGGTGGCACCTCTTATGACCGAACCAAGGCAAATTATTGAGACGAACTTGCCACTCTGGGCCAGCCATTTGGCCGCCAGGGGAAGCTCCATTGCCCCAGGGACTCTGTAAAGCTCAATATCACCCTCGCCAACACCATGGGTCCGAAGACCATTCACCGCGGCATCAAGCAGATCAGTGATTATGAATTCGTTGTACTTCGCAGCCACTATTGCATACCGGTCGCCTGCTACAGCATGCGGTTCAGCCTGCGAGAAAAAACTTCCAGACCCGAAATCACTCATCTTTAGCGAACATTTCCCTTTCCGGCCAAATCACAAGACTAGCCATCCAAACCATCGATCAAGTGGCCCATCCGTTCTTTCTTGGTGCGGAGATAGTTCAAATTTTCCGGGTTGATAAATGGAGGTATTTTGACTCTTTCCGCAATCTCGAGTCCAAAACCCTCCAGGCCGCCATATTTCGCAGGGTTATTAGTAATCAGACGCATTTTGCTTATGCCCAAATCCACAAGCATTTGTGCGCCTATCCCGTATTCTCTTGAATCGACCGGAAGCCCAAGTTCCAAGTTGGCATCTACGGTATCCCTACCCTGATCCTGCAGGGAATAGGCACGCAACTTGTGAGCTATCCCGATTCCTCTGCCTTCATGCCCTCGGAGGTATATAATCACTCCGCTGCCTTCGCTGGCTATCAATTTCAGAGCGGAATCCAACTGCGGCCCACAGTCACATTTCAGTGAGCCAAAAACATCTCCGGTGAGGCACTCCGAGTGAACTCTCACCAATGTGGGCGAGTCGTTGCCAACTTCACCCATCACCATTGCCAGATGATGCTCCCCATCTAAAACCGACTCATAAACAGTGCAATTGAAGTCGCCATATGCAGTGGGGATCCTTGCACTTGCGCCTTCAACCCTTCGAATCAATATGTCCCTCCGCCGCCGGTACCTTACCAAATCAGCAATAGATATCATCACCAGGCCAAACTTCTCAGCAAAGCCCTGCAACTCTTCAAATCTTGCCATTTCTGATTTGTCTTCGGAGACAATTTCGCAGAGAACTCCAGCCGGCTCAAGCCCTGCCGCCACTGCGAGATCAACTGCAGCTTCGGTGTGGCCAGCCCGCCTGAGAACTCCTCCCTCCTTGTATCTGAGTGGAAAAATATGTCCAGGCCTTGCAAAATCTGATGACGTAAAGTTGCGGTCCGCCAGCGCCCTAACTGTGGCAGATCGATCATGCGCCGAAATGCCGGTGGTGGTGCCATGTCGATAATCAACCGAAACGGTAAACGCAGTCCTTTGAGATTCGGTATTATCGGCCACCATTAGTGGAAGTTTTAGCTGATCCAGACGCTCTCCGGTAACTGAAACGCAGATCAGACCCGAAGTATGCTGGATGAAAAATGAGATTGCCTCAGGAGTGGCGTATTGCGCAGCCATGATCAGGTCGCCCTCGTTCTCACGATCCTCATCGTCCACCACAATCACCATCTCGCCGCGGGCAATAGCCGCTACTGCCTCTTCGATGGTTCCAAGCGCCACGTATCTATCCCGTCTATGTGAGTTATAAATCAATCGCTTCAGCTGTTAGAGGTAAAATTAGTCATTCGCTCCACATACTTAGCTACAATGTCGAATTCTAGATTTACCCTGTCACCAATGCCTTTAGTTCCCAGTGTAGTTACCGACGCCGTATGTGGGATTACCGATACACCTAAGATGTCATTATCTGCGCGGGTAATCGTAAGCGAAATGCCGTCAATTGCCACAGAACCCTTAGTGACAATGTATTTTGAGAATGAAGGATCAAATCGCACCAGCAGCTCCGGCGCACCTCTAACTATCTCACCGACAGCATCGATATGACCTTGAACAATATGACCACCAAGACGATCAGAAGGTCTGACGGGTCGCTCAAAATTAACCCTAGCCCCCGGGGTTAAGTCTCCCAAATTGGTGCGCCGAAGAGTCTCCGGAACCACATTTGCACTAAAGCTGGACAAATCGTACTCGATGACCGTCAAACAGCATCCGTTAACCGCTATCGATTCCCCGAGTTGATATGGTTCGTCCAGGCCTGGCCAATCAAAACTGAACACGTCTGATCTCTTGCCAATGAATGCTCCAAGTCCTTCTATCAGTCCGGTAAACAACGATTCCTCACTTTACATTTTTTCATCAGTCCTGATGACATCCATCGCTAAAGGGATTCTATAAACGCCTCAGCCCGCTTCGACCACAGGATGATCTCAGTATCGCCACCAAGTTGGGTCACGCTTTTGGTAGATAGTCGAATCAACTGCCCAACACTCAACGCTCCTTTACCGGCAAAGGCGGAGATTCCGTCGCTTCCGCCATGAACCGCCGGAGCTATGTGAAATACAAACTGGTCCACTAAATCAAGATCCAAAAACTCCTTGGCAACCTGGGAACCGCCTTCTATCAGTACTTGAAGCACTTCACGCTGACCAAGAGAACGGACTAGATCGGAACCGGATCCGTGAAATTCCTCCGCTGGATGCACACTGGCCGCCTCCGGGATTGACCCGAGAACCACGCGGATAGGCTGACGCTTCGCATCAGGGATTCGCGCTCTCAGCGACGAGTCATCCACCCTGATTGTATTAGCTCCCACCACAATTGCCTGAGAGGCCAATCGAATCTGTTGAACCCTTTCTCTGGCAATTTCTCCGGTTATCCAGTTCGAACTGCCATCGCTAGCAGCTATTCGGCCATCCAGGGTAACCGCCAGCTTGAGAACAACCCATGGAGTGCCTGTACTTCTCTGTTTAAGATACGGTGCCAGCTGAGTCTTGATCTCATCTGCGCAGACTCCCACGATCACCTCCACCCCTTTTTTCTGGAGGTACTCAATCCCGCGACCCCTCACCCTCTGATCGGGATCAACGATGCCTATTACGACTCTCTTAATTCCAGCCTCAACAATTTTTTCGGCGCAGGGTGGAGTTCTTCCCTGATGCGCGCAAGGCTCAAGGGTGACATACATGGTCGATCCAGCGGCATTTCGGCCAGCCTTTATCAACGCATCCATCTCGGCATGACTCTCTCCAGGAGCCTGGGTATGGCCGGCAAAGTTTCCAGCTTGCGTCTCCACTATTGCCCCTACCCACGGATTAGGAGGGGACACTATCCGAGCCTTTTCCCCTTCCGAAATAGCAGTAGACATAAGCCGTTGACAATGCTCATGAACCACATCCGAGCCCACTAGTGGCCCCGCTTTAGGCTCTCGTGACTAGTGCTTGCATTCGCCAAAAGTTCCAGAGCGTGAGGAATAACGTCAAGTATTGCACTTAGGGTCTCCACTGCTCCAGATGGAGAACCGGGAGTGTTTACGATCAGGGCTTCACCTCTCGCGCCTGCTACCGCCCTGGAGAGACGCCCTAAAGGAGAGACCAGCCTGCAGGCTTCCGCCAGTCCCGGTGCCTCTCTTTCAATCACTATCCGGGTTCCCTCCGGGGTCAAATCCCTGGGACCGAATCCAGTGCCGCCGGTGGAGACAACCAGCCCGGAAAACCGCTCAGACATCGCAGTCAGTGCAGCCGCAACACTTTCGATTCCGTCGGCAACCACTCTCCTCTGTATTATTTCAAAGTGGTTTTCTTCGAGTAGTGCGGCGAGAGCTTGACCCGACCTATCCTCTCTTGTTCCGGCAATCACTCCGTCAGACACGGTAAGAATCTTCGCCTTAAGTTCCATTTCTAAACTCCCTCACAGCTTTTAGCAGCTTCTCTAAGCGCTTTTACCGCCTCGGCAGGATTTTCCTGGCCAAAAACTGCAGAGCCCGCCACAAAGACCTCTGCTCCCGCTCTGCGCGCATCTTTGATAGTTGACAGCGATATACCGCCATCAATCTGAATTACGGTCTTCAGGTTGTTCTGATCAATAAACTTCCTGGCCTTAGCCAGGGGACCCAGCACGTCTGCGATGAATGACTGTCCCCCAAAGCCTGGAAAGACGCTCATTATAAGTAACAGGTCCAGATGGGGGATGAACTCGCAGTAGCGGTCATATTCGGCATCCGGATTAACCGCCATCCCGGCTTTCATTCTCAGTTGATGCGCCATCTCAACCAGCTCTAAGGTCCGGCCGACCTCGTAATGAAATGTAACCGAATCTGCTCCAGCTTTGGCGAAATCTTTCAGATAATCCCATGGATCGGTTATCATTAGGTGACAATCAAGATAGCTGCTTGTGTGCTTTCTAAGCGAAGCAACCACAGGAGCTCCAATCGTCAGATTGGGAACAAAGTGTCCATCCATGACGTCCACATGCATCCAGGACGTTTCCGACTCCACATGGGAAATGGCATCACCAAGATAGGCAAAATCGGCCGACAGTATCGAGGGGGCTATCTCTATCACATCTAAATCCTAGCTGCCAACGGTGAAAGTTCCCGGGTGCTTTCTAGACAAAGAGACCGCCGGCCAGTTTTTGAATCCCATTGAGCCAATCAGATGCGTCCATCTCCCGTTTATTCTCGGGTTGAACCCGCAATAACCTCACTGCTCCCTCTGAAGTCGCCACCAACTCTCCCACAAATTGACCGGGGGCTAAATCGAGATTGGCTTCAACAGCTTCGGCTGATATGATCTTGATCCGCTTACCATCAAAGGTACTCCACGCCCTGCCTATACGAACCTTCCTGATTTCCTCTTTAGCTCGTCCGCTCCAGTTGACCCTCAGATCGTCTGCTGTCAACTTGTGTGCATAAGTAGGCTCTCCTGACTGCTGCGTTGGATTTGAAAACGCACTTTCTCCAAGAGAGAGTTCTTCCCACAGAGCATCGTTAGCCATATCAGACAGCTGAGTAGAAAGCTCAGAAAGAGTCATCTCTTCGGTTAAGGAAATTTCCCGCATTCTGTAGATTGGACCGGCATCAAGCTCTTTAACCAGCTGCATTAGCGAGATTCCAGTCTTTTCGTCGCCGCTCAGAATAGCCCTCTCCATGGGAGCCGCACCACGCCAGCGTGGCAGAAGAGAAAAGTGAAGATTGACGAATAATCCTTTTGAAAGTAAATCCTCCGAAATCAGTCTCCCGTAGGCCACCACCACCGCCAGATCAAATTCCACATCAAGTAGATCCTTGGGCTGATGTGAAATGGGCAGCCCGAGCTCGGCCGCCAGAGCCGAAACCGGGGACGGACTCAGTGCCGAACCTCGCCCTCTTCGTTTTCTCT
>JAKBSX010000266.1:0-1942 GCA_021844725.1 Actinomycetes bacterium
TCGGTCCTTGGACAAGAATGTTCACTCCCTTAGCGTAATAGTCATCACCAAATGTGACCGAGAGGTCCATCTCAATGGCAGGCCAGATGGCATCGGCCACGTCCTGAGGAAAAGCATTGGCCAGTTCCTCGAACCAGTGCGGCGCTCCGTTCTCCCAGAGGGCGTAGCGTGCTAGACGGTGAATTTCGAGTGGGGAGGCGCTATGCACCTCGAACCCTGCCGCCACCTCCAAAGCGATGCCGCTGAGTCCGGCTATCACCACATTGGGTATGGCATTTGGTTTCCCGTCCCGTGGCCAAGGTGGTTCCACGAGCCGCCAAAACTGCTTCAGCCCAGTCGCGACCGCTTCGGCAACCTCCGGGCCGAATTCGTCTGCTACCACTCCGAGATTCGTGGAACCCAACTTACCACTGGACGAATGGTTGAGCATGCGGTCCACCACTACAAACTCTAGGGCTCCGCTGTCTATGCCGCTACGAACGGCTTCCAGCCTTTCCTCCAGCAGGCGCCGCGCGTCAGCGCTTTTTCGCTGTTTTTCCGTACGTCTAACTACGTCAGAAGCATGAATTTCCCTCTGCCAACGAGAAGCCTGCCGACGGCTACTGACGTCCTGAAACCAAGTTTCGGACCGTGCTTCTGTATCACAAGAACGAATGGCTGCTCGCAGTATGGCTCGCCGCTCTGGTGGCCTACAGAAGATAGTGATGGCCATAAGGAGACTAAAAGCAACCTGTCGCCTGCACTCCGGTGCATTGGAATCGGCGGCCAGTTCCTCAACCCAGGAGAGGTCATTTGAGCTTAGCCTTGCGATAGCGTTCGGCCTTGCTCCTGCTACCCGGTATGGACCTGACTGCGGATCAGCCTCCGCAATAGTCAAGGCTAACGCGCGGCGATACCTGGTTTTGTTAGCCAATGCTTCGGCAGCCCGGTCGATTGCGTCGGGGTCCAACATACCTTGGTAGCGGATACGCTCCATGTATACTGTAGCACGCCGAAAAACCTCGGGAGGCTCATCGTCCTCGGAGGGGAGTGCCGCCAGAAAGACCTCCGGCAGCAGGGTAGCCAACCAACTTTGCTCGCCGCCCCGTGGGGCAACATTGTGCGTTGGGACGGCTTGCGTTTCCTCGGTAGCGACATTGTCAGCACCCTCCAGGAATGCGAGCAGCCCTCTCAGAATGCTGATTGCTGTCGGTGAGCTGCACAGAGGAAGCAGTTCCTCTTTGACACAGCGGGTAAGGGTACCCTTCAGATGGCTTGACTCTGGGTCTGCAGTGCCCAGAATGTCCACCAGCTCTTCTGGCGTGAGATACTTGGGAAAAAGTGCTGCGCAGGCCGTGGCCCGTATCCTGTTGCTGTCGAGCCTGCTTTTCAGAAAATCCTGGTGCATGGCCTCCAGTTGTTCCGGGTTTGCGACATCCGCAAACGCCGCAAGTGCTATTTCCCGGACTTCGCGCGGCATGCCGCCGTCAGCATACAGCCGGTAGACTGCATCCGCGCAACCAGTCAGTCCGGCAGTCCTGACGATGACCAAGAGCAGGGGCAGCGCCTCGGGGGAGTCCGTATTTTCTTGCAGCAGCCGACTGATGATGTCGGGACCGGTACGCCTTCCTATCCGCCCGAAGACTCCTGGGTCATTGGGCCAGCCGGAAACGGCTCCATGCCGTACCCTGTGGAAGTATCTCTCCAGAGCGGCGGCAACATCCTCTCCGCTCCAAGCTTCGGCATCGCCTGCTTGGAAAAGAATCTCTGGGCATTCCCGAATGACAAACTCTCTCACCTCGGGCCGCATGCTCGCCAGCCAGCCCAGCACCGACCTCCTGGATCGGACGCACACTGGATAACCGTAGAGATCTTGGATAAATAGCCGCTTGACGATCTCGAATGGCAAGCCTCTAACCATATGCTGACGAAGCCAGCTTGCGGTCAAATATTCCCGAACCGA
>JAKBSX010000266.1:1952-5353 GCA_021844725.1 Actinomycetes bacterium
CGGTGATGAAATCGCACACGGCCGTAACTGGCCTCGTCAAAGACCGCTGTGCTGAGGAGGGTGTCTACCGCGCCCGGTCTCCAATCTGCCAACATTTCGGTGGCGATGACCCAA
Source organism: Actinomycetes bacterium (assembly GCA_021844725.1). The sequence goes on from JAKBSX010000266.1 coordinate 2,067, forward strand.
TTAGTGGAGGCGCCCGCAGCACCCCCGCTCCCTGCAGTGGCAATGAATGGCCGACCTGACAGCGTACAGACGACCGCCAGCAATTCGGCGCCATTTAGCAGGCTGGCAGGCGGCAAACCCCAGTCCGATCTCTCATGATTCGGATTGGTTTCGTGCAGCCTCTGCCAGATGGACGTTTCCATCATTTCGGTCAGGCTCCCAAACCGGCCGTAGGCTTTCCAAAAATCCGTCATCCATTTCAGATCTAGGGGCCGACTGGCCATGAACTCATAGCCACCGATTTCTACGCTCTGCCAGAAGGTATCGACATCTCCGACCCCGAAATCCATAGCCAGTCGCATGGCTTCGGCAGGAGAAAGGGGGTCGAGAGTAAATTCAGCGGGGCGGATTTCCTTACTGCCTTCGATTTGTCGCTGAATAGTGTCGCAAATAACCTGTTGGACGATGCCCTTTACGCCCGGCGTATACCAGTCAGTAATACGGCTCGACAGAATAAAACGGGCTCTTCTAAGCCCCGGCCTCACTTGGCGAACAATGTTACGGAGAGCCGAATCTAGGTCCTTATGTGCCTGAAGGCGCGCTTCATCAACGGCATCGAGAAAGAAGTACCCCTGCTCATTGCTCGTGAGCCAGGTTTCTAAGTTGGATGGACTCTCGGCCAATAGGTCATTAAGTAAGGCCTTGTCCAAGGCGGCATTGAGAGGTACAAAGAAAGCTGCCTGCCCCTCCTGCGTAAGGCGGTGGGCACGGTCTCGGAATTCCGTGGTCTTGCCGATGCCCGACTCGCCCAGTACGACTACAATCTGGTGTTCAAGCAGATCTTCCCACGTCCTGTGCTCGTTAGAGAGGTTACGGAATGCCTGGTAGGTCTCGTAGTCATAGTCCACCGCATCATCCGACATTTCATTTGCCACGGAGAAGGTACGCTGTAATTGAAGATACGACTGAGACATTGGGAATCAACGCGAAAGAGGCGAAATGGCACACTGCCTATGCTATTGCTTTTTGATTCCATGAGATAGTGCCAAGATTATTTGTCTGACAGCACCTCCAGATACCTCAGCCCCACTCTCTGGCACCCTCAGCGTGAATGACCGCATCAGTCTGCTGCCGACCATCAGGGCTCAACGGCGGCAGGGCAGTTTAAGAGGGCATTTCCGTCCAGCTTGGGGCGGCAACGGCCAGACGATGGATGCCATGCCGATCAGGCGGGGTGCCATGTGACCCTATGATGTTCGCTCCTATGGTTGACAACAAAAAATTGGAGCATAATTCCAAGGCATAAAGAGGGACATTGCCGGGCCTGCCCTTTCATGCATCCATAAAGAGACCAAAGGGACTATTAATTTTTTTTGAATCATGATGATGTGTTGTTAAGGGCACCGTCTCTATATCAAACAATGTTCTGCCCCCGTTCTGTACATTAACGTTTATAAATTAAGGCAGGAATGTTCTATGAAAATTGACGATACAAAGTATAATAGGCATATATCCAGGAGCAAATGTGGCACAGCCGTACCTGAATGCTTTGGAAGAATTGTTCGCCCGCGAGTTGCCGGGTATTTCTGGTTCGATGTGCAAGCTTTTTGCGGCGCAGCGTTGTACACTTATACGGCAATTTGCGCCTGATTAATACCCACCGTGTTCGCTTCAAACTTCTCGAGCAACGTTGCTGGGAGTTAATTGTATCCGACAAGGCTTCACCCCTGAGGCACATGGAGAAGTCGCCAATCAAGAAAGGCCGCAAGGCGATCTTCACAAGGAGATAATATGCTTGATATATTTAACTGTGGACAAGGGGACTCGATCAGATTGACGTCAAAAAAGTGCATCTGGAATGCACAAAATCCTCTATATATTGATCTTGGGCCTGCAAACTATACTCGAGCAGTTGCCGAAAATGAAATAGATCTTCTTATAACGCACTCGCATAAAGATCATATTTCAGGAATGTCAATTCCGAAACGCATACGCATTAGAACGCTCTATATTCCTGCATATTATTTAGAAATAAGAAAGATAGTGTCTCACCTAACAGGAAGGTGGCCATACTTGCCAAGCGGGCGACAAGGAAATATTAATATTTTATACGAAGGAGCATATTCCGGTTGTTGCCATGCTGAAATTTTAAATCCCCCACTCAATCCTTATACTATTTTTGGAATTGACCCAGAAAATGCTTCAGGTGTTGATGAATATCTAGAAAGATTTGGCACCAGCGTTGATAACATAATAAATGACCAGGCTGACCTTGATGATGTGTCTTTCCCTGATGGTTATGAGCCAGAAAAATTTATTCGGATTGCCGTCCACCTAATTTCTCACAAAGATAAAGGGGATACAATAAAAGCTGTTAATAGATTTCTTGAGTATGATGCAAATACAATTAGTATTGTATTTTCATACAAACACTACAATGATAAGGGCGATGAAGAAACATTCTTACTTACCGGCGATGCTGACAAATCGGTATTCAACCGACTAATTAAGAATAAGGCAGGTAGTCTAAAAGCCGATGTTCTAAAAGTTCCTCATCATGGAAGTAAAAATAATTTGAACTTTAGGATTGTTCAGCGCATATCCCCAAAAATAGCAGTTATTTCTCACAATAATGGAAAATTTGGCAGAGCAAAAGATCCACACCCAAATAAAGAGATTATAGCCATCCTAAAGAAGTCTGGCATTCCTGCATACTACACAAATGACGTGATTAAAAATAATAATACTGTATGTGCTAGTCATAGTGGAATAATTTCTAGCGCGAGCGTAACAATTATCTGATACCTGTGGTACCACTTACGCATCCAGCATAAGAAAATTTACCAGAAATGTTTTACTTATAGATAAGCACCTATTCTTTGTTACTGGTGAGGGCTGGTAACAGTTAATCAAACGACTGTCGTAGCCGATCTGCTTTTTGGAGAATTGGCTCTAAGCAACTGCGCAACTTACCGATATCTGGTCTTGAGGTTCTGGCACATCCAATCGCATGATGTCAGTTATTCATCGCTAATCAATGACCGCTTCCAGTCTGAACTAGTCGTTGCCAGCGCTGAGCACACAATTCTTGAGGCCCCGTTTTTAACAAAACCTAATCGTGCATTTTTGACTCAGACCATGCTTTTTTTATTCTGTGCCGACTCGAGGTATGTAGCTTCTGCAGGCCAGCCACACGAGCCATTGCGGAAATGGCATTTTCACCCTCCATACCTTGTACACTTATCTCGCGTGCGAGCGCAATGATCTCTGGTAATGCGATTTCATCCACTGGTATCAGATAATTGTTA
>JAKBSX010000267.1 GCA_021844725.1 Actinomycetes bacterium
GGAGTTCTATTCGTCATGTCGTTGAATAGATGATCTACGCCGCTCAACCTCATTGAACAGCCAGTTTGCACTCTCTGCAATCTCGGCTGCAATGGTTTCTCGATTTTCAGCTATATCAAGTAACCCTTCCATCAGGTCTGGATACATGAGTTCACCAGCAGGGCTCGCGGCACGGAATATCTCAAGAACTGCTTCGTAGTCCCTGATGTCGGAAAAGCTGATCTCTAAGGCGACTGAGCACTTGGCTAATGCCTGGTAGATGGGGTCGGGATCTGCAAGTTCATTAGTGCTGTAACCCATAACTGCTTCGTTGTAGTCGTCCAGAGCCAGGGTAAAGAAGCTGTTGCGTAGATTGAATTTGAGCTGAGCTACGGCGCAGGCGGCTAGGGCTTGGTCGGAATATGAGGCAGCGGCAGCTTCAAAGGCTGGCTTGGCTATGGCTTCACCTTGTTCAATTTCTGAAATCAATGCCTGGCGTGCGGGCAAAACCGCTTTGGCAAATTCTTGGTTGGTGGACATCTTGTGGGCTCCTTTGTGAGTGCGTCTTTTGAATATGTATGCACTCGAATCAGAAGTTGATGCGAAATTGCGATTTTGAGGGTGAAAATGGGGCTGGAAATCAAACGAAATTCAAGGGCTTAAATAGCGACCACACCTTTGCAGTTCTATAAAACACATAAAAATCAAGTGCTATCGGAGGGGTGGTTTTTGAGGGTCGTGATGAGTGTTTTGAGAGTAGCGAAAAAGAGGCGAAAATCAACGGCTCCATAGCGACCACACCTTTGCAGTTCTATAAAACACATAAAAATCCGCTCGCCCGAGAGACAGACAGCAGAGGGCCCGTTTTATACATTTGAAGCTCGTGCATATGTATAGATATGCTGACTACTTCAAAAATCGCCGCTAGTTCGGCTCGGGATTACTACGGGAAGATGGCCAAACTTTCCTCTGGAACCAGTTACTGGCACGGCAGAGGTGCCCAGGCGCTTGGCCACGGAATCGGCACTGAGATTAACGCTAACGAGCTTTACGCTTTATGTGCAATGGGGCCTGCAGCTGCCAAAAGGCTTGAAGCTGGTTTACCACTCAACATCAGCATTGACGAATTTGAGGCACATCAAGCCTCACTCTCACGTCCGCGACTACCAGGTTTTGATCTCACTTTTTCAGCGTCCAAGTCGGTCTCACTAACACTACTTGCACACCCTGACGAGAAAACCCGCCAGGTTTTTGAATTATCCCACTGGTTGGCCGTAAATGAGGCACTTAGGTTTCTGCAAAAAAAAGCGGGTTTCAGTCGTATGACCATAAATGGTGAGGTATTCACTGTCCAAGGGGAGATGATCTTCGCTGGTTTCACCCACTTTACAAACCGCAACATTGAACCCCAACTACACAGCCATGTAGTCATTCCCAACGTTGTGCGATGCGAAGATGGCAAATGGCGCTCACTGGATGCCAATGAGCTTTATCAGTGGTACATGGTTGCAGGAGCTATCTATCGAGCCAATCTCAGAGAACATGTTCAGCGGCTTACTAATGCTGAGTTTGTAATGGCCGATGGATGGAAATACGAGATAGGAAAATTGGCTGAGTGGCAATCAAGCGACGGAGCGAAGTTGCTACCCGCATTCTCAACGCGTCATGAGGAAGTCGCTGAAGAGGCGGAGCGGATCAAAGAGATAACTTCAAGCACAGAGCTTTCTCCCAGGGTAAGGCGCAGTCTTGGAGTGCGGACCCGCAAGGCAAAGGACTTTGGTGACGGCGATGCCAACCTTAGCGAAGTAAAAGAAAAACTCACTACGCAACTGAGTGAGACCTGGAAGCTCGGCCAGAACGAATGGCTTGAGATTGTAAAAGCACATGATAATCCGCTCTTTGAAGTACCAATAGCAGGGGTATGGCTGCGAATACCACAACACCTTGAAGCTTTCGGATCTGTACCACTTATCGAAACTTCTGAAGAACTGGTTGACTACATGGCGAGGATACTTTTTGATGAAGGTGGAGGCAAGGTTCGAGAAGGTGTTCTAAGCGGCAAAGCTTTTGTAAGCGTCCAGGATATTCACATTGCGGTATATGACTTTTTCGGCGGATACATCGAATCAGAAGTTTTAGATGATGTCATACGTGGTCTCCTTGCTGGGAAGGGGAGCGATGCAAAGCTCCGACTTGCTCCAATTGTGCCGGCACTTTTTGTCGGTGGTAAGCACGTAAAGCCAGCTCGTGCCCCGATTTCCAAATACGTGCCAGGCGGGGTGTTGAACACTGAGGCCAAGGTGCTTCAATTAGCCACAATCGAAACCAGCGCTGGTGTTCTTGAACCCTCCTTGGTCAATGACTATCTAACCAAAACCATTGCAGAACAGACTGTCAGTGGGGGCCATGTTTTGGCAACGGAACAGCAAATGGCACTTCGACACCTTCTCACTTCCACTTCTACTGCAACTCTTTTGATGGGCGCTCAGGGGTCAGGCAAGACCACGTTGTTCAGTCACTTTGGCAAGCTGGCTGCTAGTAACGGTACCCATGTTTGGGGTCTTGCCCCCCAAGGGACAGCGGTGAACAAACTTGGTGACACCTTGCGAAAGATTGACCAGAATGCTGTAGCACTTACGATTGAATCTTTTGTCGGTCAAGTTCGATTTGGACGACTTACAATTCCTGAAAATACCTGCATCATCTTGGACGAGTCGTCACAAGTTGACACTATAGAGCTGGCTGAAGTACTTGAAATCGTCACTGAGGCAAAAGCGAAGCTGATACTGGTGGGCGATGATCGTCAGCTTGGGTCAGTCCGATACGGCGGTATGTTCGCCACTTTGTTCGCCATGGTTGGTGGAGCCCGGCTTGTTGAAACCAGGAGAGCTGCTGACCCATGGGATCGTACCGCTCAGGGTTATTTGCGTAAAGGCGATCTAAAAGGCGCTCTAAGGATTTACGAGCAGAAAGGGCGCATCAGTGTTGTCTATGACGGCCTGGCGCTGCTTGAAAAAACAGGTGATTGGTTGCGTCGTGAGTTTGCGGATGGTTCGGACTCTTTTGTCATAACCCAGACCAAGGCCGAAGAAATGGCTGCAAATGATCTGGCTCACCGAATCTGGGATAGCCACAGAAAAGCATGGCTCAAGGCGCACCTAGATGCACAAGTGCGTCACCACAGGATGTCCGAAAAAATCAGAGACACACGTATGGAAAGACTTTTGAACTCTGATCCATCGGTGAGCGTGCAGTTTTCCGGCTCGGAACTTTCTCTTCGAATGGGTGATCTCGTTGCTATTCGCCAGAGCATGAAGATCAACTCAAACACACGGCTTTCAAATGGCCAGCGAGGGCGGGTGGTTGATATCACGGATAGGTCCATCACCCTTTTTGTGCAAGAGGAATCGACCGCACGACACGTAACGATTCCGATTCACTCACTCAAACCCGGAGCGATTTCCTACGGCTGGGCGAGCACGGTCTTTCGTACCCAGGCCATGGAGCTCGGATCTTCACAAGGCCAAGTTGCCATAGCTGATGACTACAGCTTGACCCCCGATACTCCGGTTTTAGTAAAGCGAAGTACGCATCGCTCGAAGACCCTTAGTGGCACTTTCCTTGAAGATCTTGGCGAGAAGGTGTCAATTCGACTTGATAGCGGCAAAATCCGGCGAGTTGCCAAATCGAGGATTTCCCTTGCCGCCGAGACGAAAGAGCGAATCGAGCGGCTGATTGTTAGCCAAAGAGATGGGAATGCACTTGTAATCGGAGCTGAGGCGATGAACCTAGATGCATTTCTTGTCGCTGCTTCGAGAGCTCGCCAACGCACCCACTTTTTGTTCCGTTCGGTAATGGCTACCGAGAATGATTTTGCTGGAGAACGACTTGTAGACAAGCTGGTCAGAGAGGAACTAGCAAAAGAAGCAGATGGGAAATCCGACAATGTTGCCGATAAGGAGCTGGTGCGGTCAACCCTGATGCTTTACCTTGCACGCCAAAGCCGAGCGGATCAGCCGGATTCGGCTTATCTCATGCTGGCTCGAGAACGTGAGGCGCTCACACTTGCCACAACCGTGCCTCTGGCAATGTTGAATTCCTTGCGTATCTGGCTGTCTGACAATGTGGCCTCTGGGGTACTTGAGATCACCATTGACGATAGTTCTGCGATAGCTCAGCGTGATGCCGCCGCCGCTAGGAAAGCGAGCCTGCAAGAAAAGTTGAGTGCAACTTCTGATCTTCAGTTTCAGGCCCACCTCTTGGCTGAGATGGACGGCTGTGAAGCAGAGCTTGCCTATGCGGAGCGGGAGATTCTTCAGATGAAGGTTTTCTCCCAGTTCGTTGGCCATGCCAGTAGTGCGCTTAGCAATCGTGAAGGAAAAGTTGTTGTTGACGAGCGGTATGTGAAAGATCGGCTTTCTTTGGTGGATGATGCCATTGAGATGGCTAGCAACATGGACTCATGGGTTGACATTCCTGAGAACATGGCGATTGAGGTTCCACTTCCTGAAAACACCGCCAGAGAGGTCGTAGACCTAAGCGCCGAAGATCAGGTGAAGCTCAATACCAAAGCTCGACTGTTTGAATCTGTCAGTTACGAAGTTGCATCAGATTGGATGAAACTCGCAAATGGGCTTTACGACCGAATGCTGACAGACTCCCTTAGCGTGGATGAGGTACTTGCCACAATCGAGGTCTCGGACGACAATCGACTTCGGCTTCGTGAGTGCTTGGCAACAGTTGCGGTTGCCAGGTTGCACCCAACTCCGGTAAGCCATCCAGTTACGTTGCGAGGTTTTCATGCCGAGACACTTTCTGAAGGAGTGGACGATGAGCTAGTGGCCTTTGTGGAGCAGCTCACTGAGTCAATCGATGAACAAAGAGACCGCAGAGCCAAGATCGGGTCTCTAGCTCAGTACTCACCTGAAGTAATGAGTGATGTTGATGACGAGATGGCCGATATTTGGGATGACTACGAGACTCTGCCACCAGACGAACAGCACTGGGTTCAAGAGGGGGAAGAGCCGCCGCCTGTTGATTACTACGGTGAGGACGACGACAATCCTTACTTTTTCTCGCACCCAGTTGAAAGTGGACAGTCGCAAGTTTCGGATGAAAAAGACTCAGCTCAAGTGAATGGTTCGCTCGGTGAACGTGAACTGATCGACATATCACAGTCCGGGGATATCGAACTAGAACTCTCTAATAACACCACCACGGAGAGTGTTACTAGTGCCACCACCTCCAATGTAGTCGACACCAATAATGGGTCAATGTTAGACTCCCTGAGCAAAGAGTTAGATGATTTTGCTGGTTTGATTGACAACAAAGTTCCTGCTGTGAT
>JAKBSX010000268.1 GCA_021844725.1 Actinomycetes bacterium
TCTCAGTCATGAGGAATTCGCGACTCGATCGTATGGAGCAAGCGAAAGAGATATTGAACTAGTAACAGGCTTTGCGAGAGATAATGGAATTGATGTAGTTTCGGTAAGCGCTCCTAGAAGATCGGTGATACTTTCAGGAGAAGTAGGGCAACTTTGCGACCTGTTTGGAGTTGAATTGAGACGCTATCAGCATCCGAAGGCACAAACAACCTTTCGAGGCAGAGTGGGACCGGTGTACACACCAAGAGAACTAGAGCAGGTAGTTCAGGCTGTATTGGGCTTTGACGATAGGCCTCAGGCGAGAACTCACTTCAGACCATTGCTTCCGGGCCAGGTGAGTGTTTCATCTTACACTCCAAGAGATATCGCGAAACTATACAATTTCCCTTTAACGTTAGATGGAAGTGGGCAGTCTATTGGAATCATAGAACTGGGCGGCGGATACTCTCAGACTGATCTCGATGAGTATTTTGGGAACCTTGGCCTCAAAGTACCAAAGATTGTGGCCGTGTCGGTGGACGGTGGCTCGAATTCTCCCACAGGAAACCCATCTGGTCCCGACGGCGAAGTTATGTTAGACATTGAGGTGGCAGGCAGCATAGCACAGGGTGCACAAATTACAATGTACTTTGCCCCAAATACAGACAAGGGATTTCTTGATGCGATGACGAGCGCAATACACGACTCGAAAAATAATCCATCTGTGATTTCGATAAGCTGGGGAAGTGCTGAAAACACCTGGACGTCCCAAGCGATGCAGGCTTTCAACCAAGCGTTTCAGGATTCCTCCACATTGGGAGTTACTGTCTGCGCATCCTCTGGCGACAGTGGATCTTCTGATGGCGAGTCTGACGGACTCGCTCACGTCGACTTTCCTGCCTCTGCGCCATATGTCCTAGGTTGTGGAGGCACAAGAATATCTTCAAGTGGTGGAGCCATTACGAGTGAAGTTGTCTGGAACGATCAATCGATAGGGGGTGGAGCGACTGGCGGCGGTGTAAGTAATTTCTTTCCACTTCCTTTATGGCAATCGAACTCAAACGTTCCTCCTTCTGCTAGTCCTGGTGGACAAGTGGGAAGGGGAGTTCCAGATGTATCGGGTGATGCCGATCCTGCAACTGGCTACAAAGTGAGAGTGGACGGCCAAAACACGGTGTTTGGGGGAACGAGCGCCGTTTCCCCGCTATGGGCTTCGCTCTTAACCTTGATAAACCAGAAATTAGGGCATTCGGTAGGATATGTGACTCCATTTTTCTATGAAAAGCTAGTGACGAGAAAATCAAACGTGGTTGAAGAGGAGGGCTTTGACGACATTACTAGCGGAAACAACGGGGCATACCACGCTGGAACTGGTTGGGATGCCTGTACGGGTCTTGGAAGTCCGGATGGTTTGAAACTTTTGGAGGCTCTTTGAATTAGGGCCTTCTTGGTTCCATAATCACTGGCTCAAGAAAGATCATTTCACTTCAGATAATAGAATCCTCTATTCGAAGACATGAGCGAAGATTCCAAAACTGCGCTAGTGCTATGATAGTCTTGTTTGATTAGGAAGTGAGAGTGATGATCTATGTTGAAAGTCCAAAGTCATACTAATATCACGACCATGGTAAGCTTGTTTGAATATAATGCGAAGAGGAGGGTCCCAAAAAGTCTTAATGGATAGAGAGTAGGTGGTGGCAATCTTCTCCCCCTCCTCGGCCCTGTCCCTGAGAACTTCAAGTAAGGCTTCACAGATCTAGTCACTATACAGAATCCAACATAAAATTACAAAAAAGTGGGAAATCTGGATTATTATATCAGCACAATATTGAGGAAGACGACTGAATTATTTACCTAATCATTTCTTTCATAATTTAATAGTATATTAGGGCGATTTATCTAAATTTTCTCGTGTTAACTTTCTAAATGAAATTAGATCTCTGTTTATTTCAAGTTCCATAAAGTTATTTAGAGGAGTACAAGAGGTATTTACTTACAAATGCAAAAAGTGCTTCTAGCGATGCCAGTTTTGAACCGGGCGAACACTCTGCCTAGAGTCCTTGAGGGTGTGAAGCACTTGAGTTATCCGCATAAACAGATTGACATGGTCTTTGTTGATGCTCTTTCGACTGATGGAACAAGCGAAATTCTTCAGTCCTTCAAAGAACAAAATCAACACGAATTTGGAAACATCACACTTGTGAGAAAATCTTGCAATATCCCACAAGGAAGAAACCTTTGTGTTGATCAAATGGCAGAAGCCGACTATCTCTGGTTCCTTGACAGCGATGTGATTCCTGAACCAGATAGCTGTGATAGATTACTCAAATTAGCAGAACGGGCAGATATTGCATCACTTCATTATTCAAATCTAGGATATCTGAATCCAAAACCTAGAGTAAGCTATGTACATACAGTTGAAACTGGTTGCACTCTGATCAAGAAGGAAGTTTTCAGCAAGATTGGAAAATTTGATGAGACCCTCACGGTTGGAGAAGACAATGATTTTTGTCTTCGGGCAGAAAAGGAAGGTTTCAGAATAATTCAAGATACGACTATAGAATTGACTCACCTTGGGAAGGAAAGGTATAGTCATTGGAGGTCCCTTTATGGACTAATCATGTACAGGTCTGTCTACGCAAAGTTGACGCTCATGGACGGGATCTATAGAAGGCGATTCTTGCTTTATCTAATCATTAGCGTAGCAACATATACTGCTCCATTCATATCGTTTCTTTTGTTCTCACCCATAGTTCTATATTTCGTCTTTCAGCTAATTCGTCGCAAGAACGTCATTGTTGCGCTTGTCGTTACTCTTGGTAGTTTAATCATTGTGCCGCTCACTCTGATAGGTTTCGTTGAGCGATGGTACGCCAGGAGGACAAATCAGAAACTACTCAATAATGTTGAACGGATTCCTATTTGAAATGGCATGATCTGTCTACAGCCGATCTTGTGGTAGCTGGGTATTGCCGGTGCTTTCTATTCCAAATCGAGCCGATTCCATCAAAATCAGAAACTTTTAGCTACAGACTCAATCTTGCGATACGTCCTAGAAATTGCCATATCTGAATTCGCAAGATGCGGGTTCGATTGTTTTGAGAATCCGTACGATTCGAAGCATTTTCGGACATCAAGACTTAAGAGGTTAGTGAACTAAAAGGAGTTTGTATCATCAAGCTTCCAATTAAGGTGAGGATATCAACAGCGTGGTCAATTAGGTCTGCGCAAAAGTGTGCATGTGCCAGTCAAGACCATTCGTTAATAAATCTGACAACTATTTCATGGTCGTGTTCCAGTAGATCTCCGGAGAGAAGTGAGAAATGAAAACAGACATAGTGATGTGGAGCAAGGGTAAGAGAGCAATCCTCCCTAGAGTATTCAAAGCGATTGACAATGAACTCAGCGAAATGTTAGGCAAAAAGATATTCGTAATCGGAGACATGAGAGATGAAGGCGTACCGATAGCAAAGGATTTTGGCTGGCAAGTCTATTGCACTAACAAATGGTCTATACCCACGCAAGCAAATGAGGCTCTGCGGCATGTGGAAACTGAATATTTCATAAGCGTGGAGAACGACGTCTTATTGACTTCAGGATGGTACGAAAAAGTACTTCGCCACATGGATAATCCGAAGGTTGCAGTAGCACAGGGTATAAGATACTATACTAATCCACATCTGAGGAACTGGCTTCGTTACGCTTGGGGCGATGTAAAGTCCCCGTTGTACAGACCGATTCCTCTTGGGATCAGCATCGACAACAATCTCTACCGAACAAGGATGATCAGAGAGGTAGGCGGTTTCTCGTACGGCTGTGAATTGTGCTCCGACAGTTTCCTAAAGGCCGAGTTGACAAGGGCAGGGTATCTCTGGATAGTTGACCGCGATATAAAGTCAACACACATATGGGATGGCGTCATGGATCTAACAAAACATAGATCCGAAGCTGGGCTGAAATGCAAACATAGAGACGACTCATACGTTGAAAATTTTTGGAAGGGGTATGGTTCAAAGACACTACAACTCCCGGTAATCTCTCTGGATATGGCCTTCAGAACTCACGATCCCTATCTTGTTTTTATCTATCCTTATACACGCCTACGCAGGATTCCAATTACACTTATCCAACGCCTGAGGTGGCGGGCGGAAGGAATGAAGCGAATAATCAACAACTGATTCATTCGGAAAAAATTCAGACCTGAACAAAAGATCTCTCGCCTATGACGAGTTTGTAGCCTCTCGGTTTGATAGCTTCTCCGTTGAGAATCGTACTGTAAGCTCCAATCAAACTGTCAACTATCCTGTTGTTGTTTTCTATCTTCGATCCCCTCATCACGATGCTGTTCTCGATTTCAACATCGCTGATACTGCAATCATCCCCTATCGCCGTGTACGGGCCAACATAGACATTTGGTCCTATCACACAATTGTTACCGATAATAACGGGCCCTCGAATGTTGACCCCGTCGAGTACTTTGGAGCCAGAACCCAAACTCAGACTGCCCGTGACTTGAGCTTTGTCGGATACGTCTCCGCTGATTGAGGTTTCAAGATCAGAAAGAACAAGTTGATTTGCTTCAAGAAGATCCTCAGGTTTGCCGGTATCTTTCCACCATCCTGAAACCTTTTCCACCTCAACCTTCTTGCCCTCGCTCACAAGCATCTGGATTGCGTCTGTAATTTCAAGCTCATTTCTCCAGCTCGGTTTGATTCGTTCCACTGCTGAGAATATAGTTGAATTGAACACGTATACTCCAATAAGTGCAAGGTTGCTTTTTGAGTCCTTCGGCTTTTCTACCAGTCTGATGATTCTGCCTTTTTCGTCCAGTTCAGCTATGCCAAATCTAAACGTGTCTTTGACCGGGCAGACGCCAACGACACAGTCAAGATTTCTCTCTTTGAAGATGCTGGCAAAGCGGTTGACTCCCTGCCTAAGTAAATTGTCCCCGAGGTACATTACAAATGAGTCATCCCCGATAAAATTCTTGGAAACTTTAACTGCGTGGGCGAGCCCGAGAGGATCGGGCTGGTCGATATAGGTTACCTTGACTCCGAATTTCGAGCCATCACCAATTGTTTCAACTACACCCTCTCTGATTGGGCCGAGTATTATCCCTATATCTTTGATGCCGGCATTTTTCAAGTGCTCCAATCCGTAAAGTAGCATCGGCTTGTTCGCGATTGGGAGCATGTGTTTGTTTCCAGTGTATGTAAGCGGCCTGAGTCTTGTGCCATGGCCGCCCGCGAGCAGTAATCCTTTCAACACGTTTCGACCTAGCTCAATTTTTGTCTGAAGCTGCCTGACTTGCAAACTTTTCCAGAGATTGATT
>JAKBSX010000003.1 GCA_021844725.1 Actinomycetes bacterium
CACATGCCCGACGAGCCAGGGTCCACCACCTGGCTCCGTTCGTGATTAGATTGGTGGACAAAGAAGTAGAGCAGTGTGAGGTTCCAGGAGTGGTCGTAAAGATTGACCCGGGTTCCAAGCACACCGGTATTGTCTGTGCCCGCGTGAACAAGGCCGGTATAACTCACGGACTGGTGTCGATCCAGCTCGATCATCGTGGGCAATTCATTCACAAGAAGATGGGACAGCGGGCCAACTATCGCCGACGCAGGCGTTCGGCCAATCTACGTTATCGTGCTCCACGATGGAGGAATCGCCACCCACAGGCTTGTCGGGCATGTGGGAAAAATGCAAAACATGAAAAAGATTACTGTGGCTTGTGTATGCAGAAGCGCAATTTCGTGGATAACGGATATCGCCGGTATCGTCTTCCACCAAGCCTTTTTCATCGAGTCGCAACCACCACATCGTGGGTGAATCGCCTGTCCAGTTGGGCTCCGGTTACGAGCCTGGTAATGGAATTGGTGCGTTTTGATACTCAAGCGATGCAAAACCCCGAGGTTTCGGGAGTCGAGTACCAGCAAGGTACTTTGGCAGGTTATGAGATACGAGAATACCTACTTGAGAAATGGGGGAGAAAGTGTGCTTATTGTGGAGAAAGTGGTGTGCCACTCAATATTGACCACATCGTTGCTCGTTCCAAGGAAGGGACTAATCGGATATCAAACCTTACTCTCTCCTGTAGAGACTGCAACAAATCCAAAGGCTCCGAGGACGTGGAATCCTGGTGTAAACGACACTTCAAAGAACAAGAATGGAATGAAATTGTCAATAGGGTCACCGCTCAGGCCAAGGCACCACTAAATGATGCAGCAGCAGTTAATTCCACCCGTTGGGCATTATGGCAGGCACTAAAGGATACTGGCCTGGATGTGTCTGTTGGTACGGGTGGACGAACCAAATGGAATAGAAAGCGGTTCGGTATTCCCAAGTCTCACACCTTGGATGCTCTATGTGTTGGAAATGTCGATGGTATTAGATCGGTGCCCAATAGCGTATTGGTTGTTGCCTGTACAGGGCGAGGCAAGCACCAAAGAGCAAAACCGGACAAATACGGTTTTACCCGTTCGTGGTTGCCACGAACCAAGACCCATCACGGTTTGCGCACGGGAGATTTTGTACGTGCTGTGGTATCAAGGGGCAAACATAAAGGTGTTCACGTTGGTCGTGTGAGTGTGCGTTCGTCTGGGAGTGTACGTGTAGGCAAGGTTGATGGGATTTCTTATAAGAACTGCACGGTTTTACAACGAGCAGATGGTTATGGATACGAGAGAAAGGAGGAAGCGCCTCTCCTCCCCGCCCTCACGGACGGGGTATCCGAGGCGCGATAACTGGTGAGATGGGAAGTGGCGAAAAACCTGCATACACCTGACGATACACTAAGCATCCTGGCAGGTGACGATAAAAGGTACGTGCGAGACGCGGCCAGACGGACGGTTATGCGCTTGCGCTATCCGCTGCGTTGCGTCTAGCTAGATAGCAACGCTAGCGCACGGCATGGACTTTATGCATCACGTTAATCTCGCCCCGAAATATCAACGTAACCCGACATATTCGATTGTCCTGTGCTTCCTCGTTCTAATCTTCTCTGGCTCCGTACAGAAAGTACGTTCGACTGAGTAATAGTTGTTAGGACTGTCTGGACGCTCTAATTTGGCTAGCGAGCTCGTGTACGTCTTTCGACACCTGCTTTATCTCGTCGTCGAGGCGGTCAATCTTGAATTCCAGCTTGTTCTGCTTCGCCACAAGGCGGTCGTAGGCTATTGACGCGATGCACACCAGTAATACAAATAGTATTATCATGATCTCTATAATCAGACCAGTCTGGATACTATTGCTCATACTGTGTCCATCATTTCAAACATTGCACATATCGTCCATATCTTAGTATACCACTCACCGACATGAGCATCTTGCAATACTTAAACAAGATCATCCATCCACGTATGCGCTGGCATCCCAGATACCACGCCCGCCAACAGGGTAGTGAGGGCTTCTGTGGGCGTAGATTTACCTGTCATACAACGTGCTACCTGTTCGTTCATCTCGACATGCCAAGATTCTGCCAGAAAACCAAGTCCCAGAGACCGTATAGCCGAGGATGCCTCGATGCCTTTTTGAGAAAGTGTCCAGCCACCTCGTGGGTCTGGCTCCATCCAGCGTTCTGCGAGCAGTCGTTTAGCTAGACGGGATGCTGACCATGTAGACATTGCGCCACGTTGACGTAGAAGCTCGATTAGTGCGTCTTGGGATATCCCTTTGTTGGTTGGGGCGTGTCCGATTATGGCAGCCCGTAACACCTTAATTGGTGTAATTGCGCTATCAGGTAATTGTTCTGTAGCCATGAGATAGCGGTTATGTGACGTAAATGGATCGGGGATTTCCCAGAGTAGTTGCTTTGTCGTCTGTGGGGGGCTTGGTAGAGTATCGACTAGCAAGATATTGGGCGAATAGGCATCTTGGCCAGATAGAAGCGCTTTGGCACGTTCAATGATTTGGTGAATATCAGATTGTGCCATTGTGCCTATTAGTACGGTAGCAACTATCAGTTGGACAAAGACAGAGAGGTTCCTGGGAATAACCTCTGTTGCATCAGGATCGTATGCCCAAGCGTGTAGGGAGCACTGAATGGTTGCCTGATTAATGATTTCACTGTTGGTATGTAGCCATGTGGATTGTACGGAAGAAGCAATACTGGATGCCAGGTCGTCAAGCTGTTCAAGAGACGGCCAGCCATCGAAGTGGGCTTCAAGGGTAGCCTCAAGGAGTGGGTGAGCCAGGCGGTCAATTTCTTTGGTTGACGCTGCTACTTGCAAGGCATCGTAGCTACCAGCAAATGTATCCATGTTGTTGTTCTTGCTAGTGACCAGAGCAACCATGGTGTCCCATAGGTGTTGTTGGGTCTTATCCATTGGTCGCTCATATGGTATCTTGTCTGTGGGAGCCAGGTAGTTGTTTGTGTTTGGGATCTGGTTGGGTATATCAATTAGTCTGCACTTTGGCTTGTGATAGTGCCAGCGAGGAAGCCAGTGAGCGATACGGAATAGCTCATGGATGGGCAAGATGGGAGCATATGCTTTATTTGCCTCATCTATTTCAACAAGGCTTGTGATAAATACCTGTCCAGTTTCTTCCGATCTTACAGTTGCCTCGATCTGTTCCAGTGAGCCGTGTTCGTTTTGATTCAGGGCACGGCTTGCCATGAGAATGCCTGATGCCAGAGACAGTAGTGATTCGTCTCCGATTTTTGCATCAGGGAATGGGGAGCGTTGAGGCTCGGACGGAATGCGTAGGGTTTCGTTGAGAACTATACGGGCTACCTTTTGTACCATACCAGCACGCAGCCGAGGGATGTTTAGTGAGTCCTTGGCGCTGTCAAATGCCACGTGTATCTGTTCATCGGAGATGCCCGTTAGTTCAACACGTCTAATAGACAGATGGGGATAGTTCATTTCCTTTAGGATTTCCACTACGTGCCATGCAATTTCTTCCCCCGCCATGTCCGCTTCGGTAGCCAGGTACAGAGTGCTCGGTGGTGGCACGCTTGATAATGCCTGGGTGAGCTCCGTTATGAAGTGGGAGTATTCGTTGCTGTTACACTCCCAAGTGGGCGGTTCAGATAGAAACTGTTGTATAAGAGCAGTGCCGTTAGTATCACGGGGGATGACCAATTTGCGAAGAGCACCCATGGCAGGAATACAGCGGAGAGATGTCGAGCGTTGGATTAGTGAGGCTTTTTGTGGTGTCTCGCAGACAACTATCGCTCTTTGCTCGTGACTTGCCATATATCTCTAGTGAACTACACTCGCCCTCACGGACGAGGCTTCCTGGACATCTGCCGCCGAATCCCGCTTTTACGCAGAGACCCGTTCGGTGATGCAGTCCAGGTCTTTATTCCCGCTTCCACGCCCATCACTTACTGATCCAGGCTCAACACCGACCAAAGTCGGTCCCAGGTTCGTACCCTGGCGGGCTGCCACCGGCGTTCCACCGGCGAAAACGAGTTTAATCCCCCGCTCACGGATAATCATTGCAGCATTTGTATCTGCATGGGCTGTATATCCACAAGCCCTACAAATAAAGACTGATCGTGAGGCTCGATTCGCTTGATCTTCGTAACCGCATTCCACACAGGTAATTGAGGTTCCGGGCGCTGGTACACATAACACCTGATGGCCATGATTATGTGCCTTATCATCTGTACGGGTAAGTATTTTCCCGAGGGCTTTGTCAAGCATGACTCGGTTAAGTCCAGCTTTTTGTTTGACGTTCTTACCTGGATTCTCAATTGTTCCTTTAGCAGAGCGTGTCATCGCAGGCAAATGTAGATCTTCAAAAACGACCACAGCGTGGTTCTTACTTAGGTCGTGGCTTACCTTTTCTACGAAGTCATTCCTGCGCCGACGTGCTCTAGCGTGTAATGCAGCTATTGCCAACTCTGTCTTTACCTGTTTCTTCGATTTTTGTGCTGCTTCTCCTTTCACTTGTGCTCTTGCTCGTTTCTTGCGTTCTCGTGTACGTTCCAGTCGTACCAGTCGTTCACGCTCTTTTGGTGTCCAATTCTCTCTGTTAATGAGGTCGCCGTCACTGGTTGCAACCGCCACTGCCACACCCCTATCAACTCCAACAATGGTGTTTTCTTTATCAAGAGGTTTGGTTGGTTGACGCTTATGACGCTCACACAGAATTGAGATGAATACCTTGCCATCTGGCTCTTTGGTGTAGGTGGCAGAGCAGATTCGATTTCCAACCAGTGGTCGATGCATTCGTATCCTTACCCATCCCATCCCCTGGATTCTCACCTCAGCCCACTTGCGAGAAATGCGTTTTATTTCTACGTGTTGGGGAACACGAAAACCAATTCGAGAACTCTTTCTTGCCCATGTCGGATATCTGGTCTTACCAGAGAAGAATCGTTGGTAGCCAACATCTCTATCTCGAAGTGCCTGTTGAAGTATCTGAGACGGGGCATCGGATAACCAGGGCGCAAGGTCGGGATCATCTCGAAGTTCTTTTAGGTCCTTGGCTTGCGCTGTATAGCCTGGCGATTTCCCTGTCAACCGATATGCCAAATCACGTTGTTCCTTAGCTAAGTTCTTTATCTGTCTGCAACAACCGTCGATCTGTGCAGCTTTTTGTTCTTGTTCGTCGGTTGGATAGGCTCGATAGCGGATGGCAATATGTCCCCGCTCGTTATTTTTGTCTTTTTTCTTCCAACCTTTACTCATTGATTATATTTTACCATATGGGTGTATCGTTAATGTGGAGATATGGTCTGTATAACTGGCAATTCATCCCCGCCCTCACGGACGGGGTATTCTTGCCCCAAAATGATAATATATAGGTGGCAGACCGGCTCGGTTTTATATCTCAAGTCCATATAACCACTGCGTACTTGCAGCAGGTTAGAAGCTGCCAGTCCCCGTCCTCGCCCTGTTTAGCTGTGCCTGGGTGATAGCGAACAGGCGTTTGATAATCACCAAAAGTACAAGCACCGCATGGACACCAACGGCTATCCCTATACTAGAGGCAACAGTGCCTATCCACCCAGAACTAGTGCTGGCTACTACGAACACGGCAGATGCCAATATAAACACCAGCGCTGCGTAACCCATGCTGGCAACCAGCTCCAACAAGTAGGTAGCGTAAAATGATGTATCCTTACTTGGCACGGGCGAAGAGTTCGCCCAGTCCGTGGAGCGTCTCGCCATCTGAACCATTGCTGCAAACATAGACACACCAAAGATGCCACTAACAACGAACAGACCAACCGCCACAACACCAACCAATCCGACGTGTGTAGCTAGACAAATGCCGAGAACTGCCAGCGGGAAAACTACCGAAACAGAGTACTCTCGCCACAGGGGAACACCTGTACGAACATCCGCATATGTGCGATAATGATTCCTAATAATTGCTGTTAAATTATATCCCATACCTGTATTACCTACCGTGCGTCCACCTAACAAGGTAACGGCACAGTGGCTGGCTATGCCGACTTAACGGGTGACACGTTTTATAGTGCCAGACAACCATCTTGTGTCGCTACCTTATTATATACTACGTCATTACCAGCCCTGATTTGCTCAAGAAAGCCGACGCTGACCCATTCTCGTATTATTGTTAATCGTTAGTAGGCGAACGAATCTCTAGCCTAGGCGTCGTTATCCGTAGACCAAACAACGGCCAATACTGTGCCAGGTCTGCACGCTCGGCGTTCACCATGTCGCTCCGCTCACAAGCTCAGTCCAACTCTTATATGTTCCGGCACCGCCGGATTCTCGGATAGGGCTTGCCTGATTCGTGAAACTTTAGAGGTACTCAAGCGGATCGCTACCTCTGGTGTTATTTTCAGATTTCTTGCCACAGCTTCGCGCACATTCGTGTTACGGTCTCGTGATGCCCTTAGCAGTATGGTTTCCGTTACATTTGGATTCTCCACCACCGCCCGGCGAATTTTCCAATCCTCATCCGTTGCCAATCTTTCTAACATCTCAACCGGGAAACTCGGATTTCTAACCGCAATCCGGCGAACATCACTAAACTCATCCGTCGCCAACCTGCCCAGAACCTCGGTCGGAGTGCTCGGATTTTCAGCTACTCCCCAACGCACATGTATGGTCTCATCCGTCGCCAATTTAGTCAGCAACTCAGTCGGAGTGTTTGGGTTCCCCGCCACCGACTGGCGAACATACCAATCCTCACTTATTGCCAATTCAGCCAACAACTCAGCTGAAGCATTCGGATTAAACATCGCCGCCCAACTAACATCATCTTCTTCATCTACCGCCAACCTGTCCAGTACCTCACTAGGAGTACTCGGATTTTTCGCTACCGCCTCACGAACCCTCCAATCCTCATCATTCGCCAATTTGCTCAACGTCTCAGCAGCAGAATTCTGGTTCCTTGCTACCGCACAACGAACCTCCAAGTATGCATCCATCGCCAGTTTTGCCAACACTTCACCCGGAGTATTTGAATTAGCTGCTATCTCTCTGCGCTTACGCCAATCCCTGTTGTATATATCTCCAATTTTATCTTGTTCAGTCATACAGTTATCATTCTGGTTCCGCATCCTGAAAAGCTCCAAAATGCCGCGCGCAGCGAAGCTAGAGGTAAGCATCTATATCTCACGTTTCCGCTCACAAACTCAGCCCTACTCTTATATGTTCCGGCACCGCCGGATTCTCGGATAGGGTTTTCCTAATATCTGATTCTTCTGAAAACACTAAATTAGTTATAGCTTCCGGTGGGATTTTGGGGTTCCTCGCCACAGTTTCGCGAATATTACTATCATTATCCGTCGCCAATAGCATCAATGCCTTAGCCGGAGCATTAGGATTTCCCGCCACATTCCGGCGAATTCGCCAGCCCTTTTCCGTTGCCAATCTATTGAGAATTTCAGCTGAAGCATTCGGATTCTTCGCCACAGCCATGTGAACGCCACTGTTCGCATCTATCACCAGTTTTTCTAGCACAGCAGCCGGAGCACTCGGATTCTCTGCTACACTAAAACGAACAATTAAGTCCACGTCCGTAGCCAATTTTTCCAGCACCTCGTCCGTAGCACTTGAATTCCTCGCCACCGCCTCGCGCACTCGCCAATCTTTATCCGTCGCCAATAGCATCAATGCCTTCGCCGGAGTACTCGGATTTTTCGCCACTGACTGGCGAATTTTCCAGCCCTTTTCCGTTGCCAATCTATTAAGAGTCTTAGCGGAAGCGTTTGGATTCCCCGCCACCGCCAGGCGAACATGCCATCTCTTATCCATCGCCAACCTGCCCAGCGCCTCGGTCGGAGTGCTCGTATTTCCAGCTACTCCCCAACGAACATCCATTTTCTTATCCGTTGCCAGTTTATTAAGAACCTCGGCGGAAGTATTCGTATTCCCCGCCATCGCCTCGCGAACATCTAAGCTATCAATCATTTCTTTTGGATTCTCCGCCCCTGCCTTACGTACTTTACGGTTCTTGGTTTTTGCCATTTTCTATCCTTTGTATGTTTTACTATGGCACGGCCTGTACTGTATCTAAAGTTCTATTAACCAACGACGTCGTGACAGGGGCGATTGTGGCGGTGCGCTCGGCACTGTGTTGAGTGAGCATATCCAGTAGTCAACTACTGGACTACCGGTAGAGAACCTCGCCACCCGGTTCCACCGTGATGTCCGCTCCGGTCTGTGCGGTCACCTGGCCACCGTTGCGCACTGTTGCACGTCCGCCTGTCCTAATATACGCATAGCCACCGTCCTCGACATATGCCTCACCACCAGATTCGACCGTTGCATCGCCATCAGCTTCTACGGTTACGCGTCCGCCTTTACGTACTATTGCAGTTCCGCCAGCCTTGACAACGGCCTCGCCACCGTCTTGCACGTCACCCCGTCCCCATTCTTCGATTACAGCCATTCCGTCATTGTAAACGTAAGCCTCGCCTCCGGCCTCTACCGTAGCCTCGCCGTATTCGTACACATACGCACGACCATCACGCATTACGGTAGCCTTGCCACCAGACATGATATAGACCTGTCCGAAGTTGCGGACGGTTGCTATTCCAGCGCTTTGCACGTTCGCTACGCCGCCTCGATCAACGTGTACCGTTCCGCCGTCGTATGCGCTTGCAGAGCCGTATACTCTGGCTTCTCCACAGTACCTAACAACAGCATGCTCGCTGTCTTTAACAACAGCGTGCTCACCTAGGTTCACTATTTCAATCGTATCGACCATTATTGCGTCCTTTCTAGTCAACCGCACGGTTGACTTATCTTCTTAAGATGAAATACATGCAAACCTGAGAAGCACCAGAAAGCTGTCTTGCACGACAGCGGCGCTCAGGCTTGTTTCTTGTTGTTCCGAGATTTTCTATCCAGCCTTTTAATTTTCGCCGGATCGACGCTGCGCATCATTTCGCGTCCCTTGATACCACCAAACAGGTTAATCCAGGAGCTGCCGTTTCGCTGTGCTGCACCGATGACACGGTACCGGCCGCGCTGACCGGCAAGCATTACGATCTCGTTTTGCCTTAGGTCAAAGTCGGCCAGATCAATAGGCGTAGGAGCAAGGTCTTGTTCTTGTTTTAAGGTTTCCGTATTACGCTGGGTTAGTTTGCTCATTGTCACGAACTCAACATATTGTTCAGGGCGATTTCGACGTGATGAAATATCGTATCGACGTAATGACCGATTCCGGCTATAATTAGTCCGGCAATGAGAGCGAAGACTAATAAAATGACCAATTCAACGACCATCAATCCACCTGTATTTTTATTCTTTTCCATTTAATTATCTCCTTTACTAATTTACATTTATCCATCGGATGAATGGCCGACATTTCTGATATTGTTGCTTTTCAGGGTCAAAATCGAGGCCAAATATAGAAGTACCAGTGGTTTGCCGGTTCGCTCAGCGGATAGTACTTCTATACTATCTTTTGATGTTCGTTTCCCTGTCAGGCACTTAAAAGCCGCCCATTCCCGCACTCGCATACTAGTTATGTTTTCTCTGCATTCGATATAGCTGAGCGGATAAACTATACGTAGGAGCTTTAATATGATTAAACCCAAGAATACGACCAGCAACGAATCTAAAGCTGATATTGAGCCGGAAACCATCCAGGTTACCAGTTCCGTAGATAGCAACACCACGCCACTAGTCGAAGACTGGCATACGCTTTCTCGTACTGCGTCCGAACTCGGCGTTAGTGTCGCATGGCTGGAGAGTTTTTGTGCGAAGCACCGATTAACAATTCGCAAAGCAAAGAATCCTCATTACTCATCGGCCTCTCCCATGAAACTTATCGAGATTAATGCCCTAAATAGATGCTTTGCAGCCGAGCCTGAGGCTCTTGCCAACGCACAGAAGCGCAGCAAACGAGCACGAAAGGCATCTGTCACCGTGGCAATACGCGAGAAGCAAAGAGTCCTTGAGGCGCAGCGGCGTCTGGGCGAAGTGACGCAACTCGTGGAGTCACTTGGGCCATTGGAGTCTTCGCTGTTTTGGTTCGGTCAGATAACGTATTCCGAGAATCGACGACAATTTATAGTTGGGGCATCTTGGGAGCTATTGGGGGAATTCTTGGCTTCAGGCGGAGCGCTTTTTCAGTCCAAGAAAAACGTATTCTGGCAGTTCCCCTTTGGCCTCGAAGTGAGTATGCCTCGGCAGCTACTTAAAAATTGGCCATGGATACAACTGTTACCACAGGCCGATAATTCATTAGCCAGTGAAAACAGCGAGTCTACGGTGACTATTCGCAAACCATTTGGAAAAAGGGAAGTCATTAAAACATTCGATGAGTCTATGGTTCATTATCATTTTCTTAAGTCTTTTGCTGACCTGACGAATAGGACAAGCGTTATTCCAACACAAGCATATTCGATTCGTTCTGACAAGCAAATAGATAGAGATCTCGGCCAACTGTTTGTATACTCTGGTAATGAGATTTGGGAGCGTTTTCACATAACTAACCATGATGCCAAAATCTGGAAACGTCATCAGTTCTCAGCTCAACGGGCATTGGCGTATACCGCCTGTGGTATCGGAGTTGGAGAGGCTAGGAGCTTTGCTGAGGTCGGTTTGGATATCTTAAAGGGGCCAGATTTGATTGTCAGATGGAGAGATGATCTATATAGATTAAAAGAATGGCAAGCATATGGGTTAGATATCATGTCTGCTTCGCTGTGGACAGATGCCGGATTCTCACCGGATGACGGCGCTCAATGGAGCAGACTGGATGTACCGCCGGATAGCGCAGCCATCCTTCGGGTG
The DNA here is from genome assembly GCA_021844725.1 of Actinomycetes bacterium. The sequence goes on from JAKBSX010000003.1 coordinate 10,803, forward strand.
CCGGGTGGGTATAATATACAATCTCCACAGTACGCCGAGCTACTCGCTGGCCTAGAGCGGGTGCATGAGTTGGGGAAAAGGAGAAAGGAAGTTAGCGACCATGTTCGTGTCTTGTTGTCCAGGAGGCAGACCTTTGATGATGTGAAGTCCATCTTGCTCAATCTACATGCAAACAATTCTCTTGACTGGATACATGTAAACACGCTGGTATCTGTCCTAAGTCACAATGTGCCCATTTCTGTGGCGTTCGAGTTGCTGCCACAGTTAATAGCAACAAACACCGACGCTGAGAGGAGGCTGCGTGTTACTACGTACCTGTGGGAGCGTCATCCAGGTATTGACCCCCACTCCCTCATAGACTGGGCGGTTAGCGGTATCAACGAACAAGCGGCCTCGCGACTGATTGAACTTGGAATATCCGCTCAACAGGTTCGTCCCGTCAAGTCCTTGTTCCATGGATCATCTAAGAAACTTAATGCCGTATTCGGTCGCATTGCAAACGGTGAGGCGCTGGACGACATAGCCAAAAGCTACCAGCGGCCAAAGAAGCCGAAGGTATCAAAGAAGCCGAAAGTGTCAAAGAAGCCAAAGAAAGTCGGGGAAAGCACCAGAGCGAGCAGAAGGACGTGGGCAGACTTTTTCCGCGTCGATGCCCAGCTCATTCCACCTGGCTTCGGACCATTTGATCGCGAGGCAGTTAAATCGTTCCAGACAGGACGAACCACCGTTCCCGAATACATTCTGAACAGGTGGAACGAAACCAACCAGCTTCCAAGATGGGCGAGAAGCCTAGGCTTAGGACATTGACCAACGGCCCTTTTATAATGGCTCTGCCTCGAACCAAGTCTCGTCGCGGCTTGCGCACGGGAGATTTTGCACGGGCTGTGGTATCAATGGGCAAACATAAAGGTATTGTGGATGGGATTTCTTGCAAGAACTGCACGGTTTTACAACGAGCAGACGGTTGTGGATATGAGAGAAAGAAGGAAGTGCCTCTCATCCCCGCCCTCACGGACGGGGTATCCGAGAAGCGATAACCGATGAGCTATAGCTTGGGACCAAAGGACATTAGCGTGGCTAAGGTATTGATAATAATAATTGGATGCATCGGCGCGATGGTACTTGTCATCGGGCTTGGTATGATGATAGTGTACAGCGAAAATAGTTCGCCCCCTGCCGGTTATTTGTCAACTACGTCTAGGGAAGTGGTTTTCCTGGAGTTCACCACCTCACACGGTTCGCTTAGCGGCAGCGCTCACGTCGTCCACCTCTCGTCGAGCGGAGCGCACGTAGCGGCCGCAGTTGGCTCTATCAGTGGTATTATTTCCAACAATGCCGTAACGATAGAAGATAGGAACGCAGTGCTTACACCAAGCGGTAGCAATATCAGTGGTGCCATACACGGATCTAATCTTGTATTGGAGTTCCCTGGAAACGGCGGACGGTTGAAATCGGTCACGTTCACGCATGCCTCGGTGTCTGGTTACAATACAGCCGTGGCAAAGTTACAGAAAGAAACAAACAGAGGCTTAGTACATTGACCAACGGCCCTTTGAGAATGGCTCCGACAACCAATGCCTATTAGCGACAAACAATTTCACAAGCAGTTGGCCGGTACCGGCCAACTTAAACGTTGGGTCGAGGTTCTTGATCAGGTTACGACTGATCTTGACCGGATATATCCAAGCTGGATGCAACAGATGGACAGATTCCGAAAAGATCGGCGAGAGCTTGGTGATTGGCCGAGGTGGTGTCTTGTTCCGATGGCAGGCACCGCTGCAATCGTTGAAAGACACAAGGGCGAGGCACTCCTGGGTAACAAAGCATATTTACAGGCTCCTGCCGTCCTGTCGGCGATCTATGCCTGGCAATGGTCTCGAACCATCTGGATCTTCGATCCAGACTTGTCAGAAGCACTAGACACCACAGAGAACCTGGACAGTATCCCCTATGAAGCGCTGTACCAGATGCCGGAGTGGTGTATCGCAATGCCAATAGACAAGGACACACTCAGTCTCACCTGGCTGGAATGGGATGTGGGTCGTCATGAGGCGGAATTGCGTATCCAACTATTTGTGCATTACGACGATTCCGTCTTCTCGACCTTTGGGGCTATAGTTCATCTTGGCCAAGGATCTCTAACCGCCGGTATTGAGGCGGCAATAGAGGAATCCAAGAGACAACTTGCTCTAAGTGGCGGCGACCACAAACAACTCCCCGAACTCTACGATAGCGTTGGACGAGCATGGACTAACGTAGTGCGTACCGTCGTACCGCGCATCGTATATCTGTGCAGCGATAAGCCGGATATATCAATGAATGCGGTGGCATCGAACAAGACACCACAAAAGAAGCCAGTCCGTCGTGCCAGACGGCCCGAACGACAGGATGTCGCAAAGTGGGAGGTCGGTTTTCGGTTCGGTGCCGTTTTTCGCCAGGCGAAAAAGGCACATGCATCTGGAACGAGTACCGGACAACCCGCTCCACAGCGACACGGCATCACGCCTCACATGCGCCGAGCACACTGGCATATGTACTGGACGGGACCGAAGACCGGAACACGTGTTCCGGTCGTTCACTGGATGCATCCGATGATTATTGGTGGAACACTCGATAAGGTCGTGCCGACAGTGAGGCGTGTCGCAAAGAACGGTTAATTTTCACTACGGACTTTCCGATGTCGGACTTTCCGATGTCCGACATATTGACATACTATCCTGTTAAAATATTTTTATGAGTACAAAAGATAATTTTAACGTACCAATGATAGTATTTGACTTGGAAACAACCGGGATTAATCCGTTCACGGATTTACCGGTATCGGCTTCGCTGCTGGATTTTAATCCAGTCACAGGCGAGTTTTGGGATAATACGGAATCATATTTTCTGATAGATCCTCGCTGTGAAATACCGGATGATGCAATCGCCATTCACGGCATCACGACCGAGATGGCGCAAAGAGACGGTAAGATACTGGAAGTCGCAATAGGCCAAATATACGATACGATTGTTGGCTCCAACAAACCCATTGTGGGCATGAATATTGCTTACGATCTCACCATGGTTGATGCTGCTTCGCAATCATTGCTGGACTGTCGTCTTCCCGAATGGATAAAAGTAATAGACATATTGGTGCTAGATCGACACTTCGTCCCCTACCGCCGTGGTAGTAGAAAATTGGCTGATTTAGCCCAGGCATACGGGGTGGAACAGGAGAATGCTCACAATGCGCAAGGTGATACGACCACAACGGCAAAAGTCCTTTCGTCTATGATCAAGGTCTATCCCGAAATCACTGATTTCGATATTTCTGAGCTGGTCGAATCTCAAAAGGAATGGCATTACGATTGGGCCTCGTCGTATTCGGATTGGCGTCAAAAAAATGGAAAGTCTCCTTTGGCCGAAGAAGACTTTCAATGGCCGATCAGACGTCCACCCGAAGAACGACGCGATGACTCGATTGGTCCGCATCGTTAGGCGGTTAATCGAGCTGGAGAATACGGGTGATATCTCGTTTTGAGATTAACATTACGTGTCTCTTTTTTTCTTATTCTTCTACTAATCCGTTAGTTCCCATATGCTTTCGGTTGCCTTGGAAGCATATTCCTTTTCCTCATCCATTAGTTGCCACAGACAGGGGGGCGAATGAACCTCTCCATTCTCATCCATTAGTTGCCACAGACAGGGGGGCGAATGAACCTCTCCATTCTCATCCATTAGTTGCCACAGACAGGGGGGCGAATGAACGTTCCCATCCTCATCCATTATGTACTCGGCGGCATGCACATTCCCATCCTCGATCTCCACGATGCACCAAGGATATTTGCTTCCATCATCGAGTCGAGCATTGGCAGAGGCCACATAGTCGAATGCCTCTTGGAATGTATTGTGCCTGCTTACTGTGGGCAGATCATCCAGGCTCCACGCCGATGAACTACTCACTCTGACTTCGTAATATGGACTCACTATTTCCTCCTTTTTTCTGCGTTTCCTTATTACAACGCATCCTCACCCAATATTACAGCAGTACACCATCTGAAATGCTCTTAAAAGCAACCGAAGAATACATTATATGGATTTAATGTACTTTAGATATGAATACAAAACCGCATATTAGCTCGGTGACAATCCGTCATCAGCTATCGCGCCTCAACTCCCCGCCCTAACGGGCGGGGAGTTGACTGCTAGTGAGTCGCCAACTTTGCAAGATCATCGGGCGGGGTATTCGGGTTCTCGGCAACTGCCCTGCGTACATCCGTATTCTGCTCACTTGCCAACCTGTCCAACACCTCAGTTGGAATATTGGGATACTCAGCCACTGCCTTACGCACATTATTTTTGTTTTCCATAATTACCTCCTTTTTTTCCGCGTTTCCTTATTACAACGCATCCTCATTCAATACTACAGCAGTACATCATCTGAAATGCTCTTAAAAGCAACCGAAGAATCCGTTATATGTATTTCATACACGGACTCGGTTTGTCGATCTTGACGTATCTGCTCTACTTAGATACGAAGACAACACTCACTTGTGAAATTCAGCAATATGAGTATTGCCTGGCATATCAAGCACATGTACCTGTCCGGAATAAACGATGTTACCTTTAGGGGTCTTATGATCATCTTTTGGCAAATACTCTGAGGCTTCCTCCGATATAACGATAAAGCCCTTATGAGGTTTCCGGCAATAGTCACACTCACAGTCGAACAGCGTATTAAGGTCATTTTTTACCTTTGCCTCGCCATACGTGCTTATAGTGTCGCTGATCTCAAAAACCGAGATAACACCACTTCCAGATACCACAAGATCGTGCCCATTACTGCTTGTGGTGGGATTGCACTGTATAACCGTAGTTGCGCCGTTATCCCGTGCCCATATCAAGGCATCTATGAGACGCTCGATGTTTGCCAACTGATTTATAATCTCTACAATAGACTGTGCGTCAGATCCTACTATGGCGGGCTTGTCGTCTCCGCTAATATCTACCCTATTGCGCTTGATGTCATGTCCAAAGGACGTGACATCAAGTTCTTGACTCTGTATCTGCTTACGACACCTGTCAGCAATATAATCGTGTGCTTCTTGCAAAGCAGGTATATACTCGTCTATTTCTATTTCTGTTTCTTCGCCTAATGGCTCTACTAAGTTACTCATTTATATATTATACTACATGCATGTATAAAAACCGCATATTGGCACAGCGACGATCCGGCATTTCGCTCTATTCAGCACCCCGCGGCTACGGATATGCGCACGTTTACATCTTGGTCTGATGCCAGTGTGTCCAACACCTCAAGTGGTGTTGATTGATTTCTGCTCACACGTTCTCGAACAAGCCAATCACTGTCGCATCCCAATTTCGCCAATGCCTCAGCAGGAGCATTCGGATTCCCCGCCACTGCATGGCGGACGCTCCAATCCTTATCGTTCGCCAATAAAAATAACACATCTGATGATGTGTTATGATGAGATGCAACATTCTCTCGTGTTTCGACGTCGTAGCTTCTCGCCAAGCGTCGTAACGCACGTTCGGACGTATTGACATTCCACCCGACGACTCGCCTAACATGAGAGCTTCTGTCTTTTGCAAGACGATCTAATGTTGCTGAGGATGTGGATAGGTTTTCTGCTACGTTCCATCTTATGCTGACATCGCCATCCTTGGACAGTCTGTCCAGGGTTTCTGGTGAAGCATTTCTGTTTTCCGCGACGTTGCGACGAACGTAAAAATTTTGATCCGTTGCCAATTCTGCCAGAATGTCTTTAGTAGTGGAATTGTTTCCAGCCAGCAGCAACCTTTCCTTAATAGGAAGTTCGCCTGTTTTTGTAATCATTTTTCCTCCAATCCGAATACTTATACCAACTGTCTATTGTTTTTATCCTGGTGGGCTCACAAAAGCCAGCGGTTGGGTTGATGATTTTCTCATGTCATTATCACATTCTCGTCATACTTAAAGCCCAGAATGCCAAACAGAAAGCAACCCAGCTACATAAAATTATTTATATCTCTCGTCTCCGCTCACAAGACCAGTCCTACTCTTATGTGCTCAGGCACCGCTGGGTTCTCGGATAGAGCTTTCCTAATGCGTGAAACTTTAGAGAGGCTCAATCGTTTCACAGCTTCTGGTGGTATTTTTGGATTTCGGGCCACAGCTTCTCGCACACTCGGACTGCGGTCTCGCGATGCCCTTAGCAGTATGGTTCCTGTTGCATTAGGATTTCCTGCTACCAACCGGTGAACGTCTTGATCATCGTCATCCAACAATTTTTCCAACACCCAGGCGGGAGAGTTTTTATTCCTCGCCACCGCCCTGTGTACGTCTATATTCTCATCCATCGCCAGCACCTCCAACGCCTCAGCGGGAGCGTTCGGATTTTTCGCTACCGCCTCGCGAACTATCAAGTCCTCGTCCGTCGCCAGCACCGCCAGCATCTCATCCGTCGCTCTCGGATTCCACACCACCGCCTCGCGAACATACCAGTCCTTATCTGTCGCTAATCCCGCCAACACCTCAGCAGGAGTGCTGACATTTTCCGCCACTTCCCTGCGAACATCACTACTATCATCCGTCGCCAACACCGCCAGCGCCTCAACCGGAGCTTTTTCCCCTCCGGTAACAGAGGGGATCAATTGAAGCTCCGTCGCCAATTCCGTCAGCACCTCAGCCCGAGTTCTCAGGTTCTTCGCCTTCTCTCATACTAACTATTCCGAAGTCTCCGTCCTGAAAAGCCCCAAAGGGTCGCGCGCAACGCGATGTTGCTAGACTGGAGTATCGACGGCTCATGGATTTTCCGTTCACAAACTCAAACCAACCCTTACATGTTCAGGCACCGCCAGATTTTCCGCCAGGGCTTGTCTAATGTGTGAGACTTGAGATGTACTCAAATGGATTGCTACCTCTAGTGGTATTTTTGGATTTTCTGCCACCGCCTCACGAACCCACGGGCTGTGGTCTCGTGATAACTGCAACAGTATGGGTTCCGGAACATTTGTATTCCCCGCCACCGCCTCGCGGACTTCCTTGTGCTCGTCCGTAGCCAGCACCCCCAGCACCTCAGCGGAAGAGTTAATGTTCCCCGCTACTGCCTCGCGGACTCCCCAGTGTTCACCCATCGCCAATTCCGACAACGCCCCAGCGGGAGTGTTCGGATTTTCTGCCACCGCCCTGCGAACTCCCGGACTACGATCTCGCGATAACCGTATCAGTATAGTTTCAGGGATATTTGTATTTTTCGCCACCGCCCGGCGAACACCAGTATTCTTATCCGCAGCCAATTTCACCAGCACCTTAACCGGAGAGTTTGGGTTCCACGCCACCGACTCGCGGACTTGCCAGTTTTTATCCGTCGCCAGCACCGCCAACACATCAGCCGGTGTGTTAGCGTTTCCCGCCACCGCCCTGCGGACTTGTCGGTTCTCATCCGTCGCCAACATCGCCAACACCTCAGCCGGAGTCTTTTCGTTTTCCGCTACCGTCCAACGAACACTATAATCCTCATCCGTCGCCAGCACCGCCAGCGCATCAACCGGAGTTCTCGAATTCCCCGCCACCGCCCGGCGGACTTGCCAGTTCTCATCCGTCGCCAATCTATCCAACGTCTCAGCCGGAGTATTGGGGTTCTTAGCCACCGCCAGGCGAACCCCCCAGTCCTTATCCGTCGCCAACAGTGCCAGCGCCTCACCTGGAGTATCGGGGTTCTCCGCCAACGCCTCGCGAGCATACCAATCCTTACTGTCTAGGTTGTACGGTAACTCACATCTATCGTTCATAATAAACATTCCGAGCCTCCACCCTGAGAAGCTCAAAAAAGTTGTGTGCAAGACACTATCTCTGATCCTAAATACCTACGACTTATTACAAACTCAGTCCTACTCTTATGTGTTCAGGCACCGCTGGATTCTCGGATAGTATACGCCTTATTCGTGAAACCTTAGAGAGGCTCAAACGTTTCACTATCTCTAGTGGTATTTTTGGACTCCTTGCCACCGCTTCTCGCACCCTCGGACTACGGTCTCGCGACGCAATTAGAAGTATATTTTCCGTTGCATTTGGATTTCCTGCCACCGCCTCGCGAACTACCCTTTCCTTATCCGTCACCAATATCATCAGCACCTCAGCCGGGGTGATCATATTTTCAGCCACATTCCAACGAACATTTTTATCCCCATACTTCGCCAGTCCAGCCAGTGTCTCAGCCGAAGCATTCGGATTTCCCGCCACCGCACAACGAATACTTATATCCCCATACGTAGCCAGTCTAGCCAGCACCTCAGACGGAGTGCTCGGGTTCTCTGCCACCCCCCCACCCACGCGCCGGTCCCAATCTCCTGCCAGCCTGTCCAGCATCTCAGCGGGGGCGCTCTGGTTCTTTGCCACCCCACGGCGCACATCGCTATTCTCATCTTCTGCCAGTCTAGCCAGCACCTCAGCGGGAGTGTTCGGATTTCCCGCCACCGCCTCGCGAACCCCCCGGTCCTCATCCGTCGCCAGTCTTTCTAACATCTCAACCGGGAAACTCGGATTTCTAACCGCAACGTGGCAAACAACGATGTCCTCATCATTCGCCAATTCCGCCAGCAACCCAGCGGGAGCATTCGGGTTCCTTGCCACCGCCCAGCGAACACTCCAGTCCTCGTCCGTCGCCAATTTCGCCAACACTTCACCCGGAGTGTTCGGATTACCTACCACCGCCTGGCGGACTTCCCTGTTCTCATCCGTCGCCAATATTCTCAGCGCCTCGCCTGGAGTATCGGGGTTCTTCGCCAACGCCTTGCGAGCATACCAATCCTTACTGTCTAGGTTGTACGGTAACTTGCATCTATCGTTCATAATAAACATTCCGATCCTCCATCCTGAGAAGCTCAAAAAAGCTGTGTGTAAAAAACTACCTATGGTCTGAAATGCCTACGACTTATTACAAGATTAGTCCTACTCTTATGTGCTCGGGTACCGCTGGATTCTCGGATAGGGATTTCCTAATATCTGATTCTTCTGAAAAGCATAAGAGCGTTATGGCTTCTGGTGTTATCTTTGGGTTTACCGCCACCGCCCCGCGCACATTAATGTTCTCATCTCCAGCCAACCTGTCCAGTATCTCACCTGGAGCATTTGGATTACACGCTACCGTACAACGAACGTACCAATACTCATCCATAGCCAATACCGCCAGCGCCTCAACCGGAGTTCTCGAATTCCTCGCCACCGCCTGGCGAACCCTCCAGTTCTCATCCGTCGCCAATACCGCCAGAGCCTCAACCGGAGTTCTCGAATTCCTCGCCACCGCCTGGCGAACCCTCCAGCTCTCATCCGTCGCCAATCTATCCAACGTCTCATCCGGAGTATTGGGGTTCCCCGCCACCGCCTCGCGAATTCCCCAGTCCTCATCCGTCGCCAACACCGCCAGCGCCTCGCCTGGAGTATCGGGGTTCTTCGCCAACGCCTCGCGAGCATACCAATCCTTACTGTCCAGAGCAGTAATAGTATCCAATAACCTACCCATATCATCATGCATAATTAATGTTTTGCTTTTCCGTCCTGAGATGCCCGCAAAAGTCAGATGTTGGGCTTCTGCTCATGAAGCTACCCATAGCGGCATCTCCGAATTGTTTTGGATTACCGTCAAGATGCCTTGTTCTGTTTTAGTTGGGTAATTTGATTTGACAGAATATTCAATGTCTTCGATCTTATCGTTGGTATGTTTTTGGCTTTTCAGTAGGCAGGTTTGGGTTGGATGACAGTGCGAGCCGAACTACCTTGCTTCTATCACGTGAAAGTACTGATATAATTTCGGTCGAAATATCAAACCTGGATGCGACGGTTCTTCTTATGTGATATTTCTTGTCTGAAGCCAAAATTTTGATCGCTTTCGCAGGAGAGCTTGGATTTTTGGCTACTAGCTGGCGAATGTACTCATTATCATTCGTTGCCAGCTTAGCCAACACTTCAGCCGGAGTATTCGGATTTCCCGCCACCTCACAGCGAATATCACTGTCCTTATCCTTTGCTAATTTTGCTAGTACCTTATTTTGTGTGTTGGTATTTCCCGCCACTTCCCTGCGAACGCTGCTATCCTCGTCCGTCGCCAATAACGCCAGAGTCTCAACCGAAGTTCCCGTATTACCCGCCACTACCCGGCGAACATCACCGTCCTTATTCTTTGCTAATTTTGCTAGTACCTTATTTTGTGTGACGATATTCCCTGCCACCGCCTTGCGAACATCTACATTCCAATCCATCGCCAATTTCGCCAACATTTCACCCGGAGTACTCTGATTTTCCGCCACCGACTGGCGAATATATCCATACTTATCCATCGCCAATTCCACTAACGTATCAGCCGGAGTATCCGGGTTCTTTGCTACCGCTTGGCGAACTAACCATTCCTCATCAACGGCCAGGGTCACCAACGCCTCAGCCGGAGTATCCGGATTCCCCGCCACTGCCCTGCGAACGCTACTATCCTCATCATTCGCCAGTTCACTTAGCACCTTAGGGGGAACACTCGGGTTTTCAGCCACTGCCCTGCGAATATACCATGCATCATCTCCCGCCAACCTATCCAACACCTCTACCGAAGTGTTTAGATTTCCCGCCACCGCCTCGCGAATATCCTTATTCTCATC
>JAKBSX010000269.1 GCA_021844725.1 Actinomycetes bacterium
ATATGATGCCGCGGAAAATTTTCAGCTAATCGGACTGGCTGGAAATATTCTTCAAAACCTCAGAGCACTAGAAAATTCGATCAGATTATGCCCGTTTGATGTTAGAAAACTGGTTGAGACACGACCGTTGCTTGATGTTGGAAGTCGGTGGCGTGAAGCCATTGGCCCGCTTACGTTCGTGGTCGAGACGCTTGCAAAATTAGATAGACTTCCTGAAAGCACCGCCACATGCTCAGCTTGCAAAGAATTCCTCAGTATGAGGTTGGAGATCGACAACATATCTGAATCAGTAGCAGGACTTGCGAGCGTTGCCGAGAAATATCTTGGCGAGTTCTACAAAGGATACTCAACTGATTTCAAATTGGTGGAGTCTTCTCTGTCGTGGGTACGCACCTGCCAAGACATCCTCGGAGGTCCGCTTAGCGAAAGTGCTGCACTAACTCTCTTGGACTGTTCGATGCCTCCAGATGAGCTGAATGAAGCGCTGAACAGATGGTCGAAAGTCGTTGACAACTTTTGCCTGCACTTTCTCGAAGGTAGAGGGGCAGCTATAAAAGAGCAGCTAAGTGAATCTTTCGATGAAGCACGAGAACTTCTCGATCAGTTTGAAGACACTCGTTCAGATATTTTCAAATGGAAAATATTTAAAGATACCGTTGATCAGTTGAATGTAGAGGGACTTGAGCCCATCATAAGTTTTGCTGCAGAAAACAGAATCAGTGCGATTCAGCTGCCCAAAGTAATCGAAAGGGCCGTATTAGCAAGCTGGTTAGAAGCTATTCTTGAAAATGACCCTCGTTTTCAGTACCAACAATCCTCAGATCGTGATGTCTTTGTAAAAGACTTTAGTGAGCTGGACCGACAAGTTGTGGCGGCATCTGCTGGAAAAGTTATGCTTGCATGCAACAGAAGGCGTCCCCGCACAAATGCTGGAGTCGCAAGCATAATTCGCAGGGAGGCGGAGAAGAAGAAGCGGCATATGCCGGTCCGAGATCTCATTTCAAAGACTGCACCGGTAACCCAGGCAATAAAGCCATGCTTTATGATGTCGCCGTTGTCTGTAAGCCAGTTTCTTTCGACCGACCTAGTGTTCGACACTGTAATATTCGATGAAGCTTCCCAGGTTCGCCCAGGTGACGCCATAAATTGTATCTATCGTGGGAAGCAACTAATAATTGCGGGAGACCAGAAGCAGTTGCCACCTACCGCTTTTTTCGCTGAACCTCTCTCCGACGAATCTGACTCATACGAAGAAGGCCAGCTGGAAGATTATGAATCGATTCTCGACCATTGCAAAGGATCAGGGGCCGTGCCATCCTTGTCCTTGCGGTGGCACTACAGAAGCCGGCACGAAGACCTCATTGCATTCTCCAACTATTCATTCTACGACGGTCGGCTTGTGACATTCCCAAGCAGCAAGTCCCTCGGTGAAGACGTAGGACTTGAAATGTTTCGCGTCGACGGCACCTATCGAAGAGCAGGTGCTCGTGACAACCTAATTGAAGCGGAGAAAGTTGTAGAAAGAATTTTCCACCATGCCCGAACAAATCCGAATCTGACCCTTGGAGTAGTTGCTTTTTCTGAAGCCCAGGCGTCCGCAATTTACACGATGCTGGATGTTGCGCGGAAAAGCGCTCCCGAGTTCGATCAGTATTTCTCTTCGGATCGGCTGAAGGGTGTGTTCGTAAAAAACCTAGAAAGTGTCCAAGGTGATGAGCGAGACATCATAATTTTCAGCATTGGATATGGCCGAGACGAGTTTGGGAAGTTGACGATGAATTTTGGACCTATCAATAATTCAGGTGGTCAGCGCCGCTTAAATGTAGCTATAACGCGGGCTCGGAGGCGTGTTGAGATTGTTTCATCAATTGGACCTGAGGATTTTACAGAAACTGGATCGGAAGGTGTGCGCCATCTTCGTAGATATCTCGACTTCGCCGTGCGCGGGATCAAAGCGATTGCACTTGACCTTGAAATCAGCAAAGGTGATGCTGAAAGCCCATTTGAAGAAGAGGTCATTCGAGTTCTAACTGGCCAAGGTTACGACGTAGTTCCGCAAGTAGGCACAGCCGGATATCGAATTGATATTGGCGTTCTATCACCTGGGAAAGAGGGGCAGTTTATTCTCGGAGTAGAGTGCGACGGAGCAATGTACCATTCATCAAGTGTTGCTAGAGATCGCGATCGTTTGCGTCAAGAAGTTCTTGAAGGATTGGGTTGGCGTCTCCATAGAATCTGGGGAACTTCGTGGTATCGCAACCGTAATTATGAAATTCGACGACTAATCGATGCCGGGGAGGCTGCCATTAATGATGGACCACTAGGTCTGCCTGCCCCAAAGGTTAAACAACTCGCTGGGGCCATTGAGTATGAGGAACATGACCCAACTGTACCTCCTTTGTGGACAAAGAGGTACGAGGTTGCGAAGCTTGAGGTAAGTAGATATAGCATCGGGATGGAAAGTACCTCTTCACGGCCAGAAATGAAACGGCTGATAACAGAAACCGTGAGGATCGAAGGCCCTGTGCATAGGGATATTGTGCTAGGCCGACTGCGCGAAGCTTGGGGAGTGAAGCGGACTAGTCCAAATATCAAGAAGAATTTTCAAATCGCGATAGGAGAACTTAGCCGAGACAAAATTGTGTCAAGGGGTGAATTTCTCTATTCGAGAGACATGGAAGATTTCACTGATTTACCAGTGAGAATCCCCGTCGATGACAGGGCTGAGACGCGTCGTGGCGCACTTCAAATTCCGCCAGAGGAACTAGAAAATGCTGTACTCAGGATGATAACAGATTTGCGCTCATCTGAAAGAGGTGAACTGCTTAGCGAAGTTGCTCGCATCTTCGGATGGCAGCGCAAAGGTATGGATGTAGTTAGCGTCCTTACGTTGGCTTTGGAAAGACTTATTAATAGTGGGAAAGTCCAGGATTCTGGTGACCGGATTCAAATAGCCAGGTGAATCGATTTAAGTTCCTGCTATTCGCAGAGCCCGTAAGATCCCCGTTGGTGGATTCGCTTAAGGGCCCGTTTTCACTGAATTGCCAAGATGATCGGCGTTGATCATTGGTAGTGCCAAGGAGGCAGATCCAAACGCCGCCTGGGTTCCTGAAATATTGGCTCTTCTTTGGCTTCCGGGTGATACCATGCGCCGCAATGAACTTTTCCTTTCATGGGACACGAAGAGTTAAACCGGCTCCTCGTATTATCCTTGGGGAACCAAGTTCCAAATCAATGCGGCCCGATTCCGAAGATTGACTTTGAGTTCAAACGTCTCCATTGGGAAATTACGTTGAATCCCTCCAACTTTGCAGCCAGATTACAAGTATCCAGGTTGTGTTTTTATCGGTTGAGATTTGATATACGTAGTCACCTGCCCCAAGTGTTCTAACGTAACTTTGGTCCCCTCGAGGCTTACAGTGCGCGCCAAAATCCGCTGAAGCAACTGGCGCTGTTCCCGCGGTGTTTTATTAGAAAGAGCCTCAATGACCTCTTTTGTGAATTCGATTCCTGGGTACTCCCGCTCAAGGTCTCTGCAAAGATTCTCAACTATTCGCCTTTGGTTAGCTGGATTCTGTGAAGCTATCTGAAAGACCTCGAACCTGCTTTGAATGGTAGAAGGAATCTTCTCTAAGTAGTTGGCGGTAGCTATCCATATCACATGGCTTGCGTCAATGGGCAGTGGTATGCTTGCGTCCCTGAATTCTCTTGCTGATATCGGTTCCAACAGATTGTGCAACGGGCTAAGGGGATCGGCATCTCGATGAGAAGCCGACACTTTGTCGACTTCGTCTAATACTACAAGTGGGCTGAAATGGGAGTGGTCAGTGAGTACTTTGAATACCTCACCTGAGTTCGAGTTGGCATAAATGTATGACGAACCAGCTAGACCAGCTCCAGTCTGTAAATTGTCCATGGCTAGCCTTGCTATGGGAACCCCAAGGCATTTAGAGAGTTCGGTTGTGTAATGGGACTTCCCTATACCTGAATCACCTACGAGCAAAACTGGTGTGAGCTGTATCGGCTTTTTGTACTTCATGGCCAGCTTTATAGCGTCTGTCACGCACTGTGTTACCTCGGAGAAATTGGGAGCTGTCGAGAGGAGCTTGTTAAGCATTTCAAGGGTGTCTTGCTTGAAGGTGAACTTTTTGTACGGACCAGTTGTGGTGAGCTTTTTTACAGCCTTTCGGTGGTGTGACCCATCTAATCCGCCAGGGTTATCCCGCTGTCCGAACTTATAGAGACAAAATGGATCGAATAACCTCTCCAAACCCTCTTTCTTTCGAGAACTTATTCCTCGAAAGTTCCTAGGTGGATCCTCAGGAAAGATTGCAACTACGCCTTGGGCGATAGCTAGATCGCATAGCTCGTCGTCACACAACGTGGCAATTGCCTCCCATGATTCGAAAATTTCATCCAAAACTGCTGGCGGAAGCGATTCTTCATCGGTAAAGTTTTCCTTTACGGCCTTTAGGAATGACCCAAGTCCGACAAAATTCCGACTTATGAATTGAGCCACGATATCTGCTGCTTGTACTTCGGGTTCTGCAGCCAGCAGAGCGACTCCCGGATCCTCGAAGGCGAGACCTACATCGGGTGGGTAGATAGCTAGTAGCACCTCCAACTGCCACTGCAGGTTCGTCAGATCAATTGTCCATTGTTGCATTACTAACCTCCTGTACTCTGGGGCACTTGCGCCGCCGATTTGTATATATGCAGCGAGAACAGACGTGGAGCGGAAAATTACAGATAACAAGGCGTGCATTTGGGCTATGTTCGTCGACTGTGATGCAAGAGAACGGAAAGATTCATATCCGAAAGGAGTCACCCATATCAATTAGTTCCGTCAGCCGTTGGGCGAAAACAGGAAGTGGAAGTGGTTGTCCTTGGAGGAGAACAGAACGTGGGGGAGCATCATCACTCACGACTTAGGGTTAATACGAAGTCGCGATGCGTCAAATCAACAAGCCGAAGTCAGTCAAAGAGGCGATCAAGATTGCCAGCGGCTCATCTCGACCTAATATTTAGTCCGTAGTTCAGGTTCCTGATTCAAACCTCAACCAACCTACCAGCACATTTGTGGTAATCGAAGCGAAAAGTTATGACTACATGTATCCGAGGCGGTGCGAAGTACCCAAGAGCTCGAATGCCTGTTTCTGAAGTGTCGTTGGAGTTGTTATTACGACAAAGTCAGGGAAGTCTTCGTCGTTTGGTTTTATATGGTTTGAAACGATGGTGGAAAGGTCCCTCAAGATACTCTTGAAGCTGTGTACCGGTTGGCGGTCATCGGTGTA
>JAKBSX010000270.1 GCA_021844725.1 Actinomycetes bacterium
AGGCCAATCAGAAATGCTACCCAAAATCCAAGCAGCAAAGGTCGAAGGCGTACGACGAGAGATCCACGGACAAAGATGAATGGAAGAGCGAAGATCAGAGCGCCAAATGGAACAATGAAGTAATTCAGCCCCCACTGCGGACTCAGGATGTAATTGGAGCGACTCGGATGAGGGATGGGAACCTGCGTAACAGGATAGTGTATCAATGCAATCCAAAAGGGCAGAAGTACGATTGCAATCGCCACGCATACAACTGCAGCTATGCCCAAGACACGCAACACAAACGTTGAGGCTAAGTGATTTTCTCCAATTGGACGATCAAGCAGCGCCAGCGCCAGGACAGGCAGCGCAAAAAAGAACGATCCAAACAGGAGAGTTGCATGATGTGCGGCAGCAGCGGCTGTAAAGAGTACACTAGCCTTCAAAAAAGCACGCCAGCTTCCGTGGCGTATCCACTCGAATAGAAAGGGGAGGGCATTCAGATAAATAGGTGCTGCCGTGGTGGTTCCCAACTGACCCGCTGAATATACCAAAAAACTCTCCGACCCAAGAAAGACGCTTGCTAGGGCCGCGATCGATGCAGCGCGCGGACTGACCCACAGCAGAGAGAACCGATAGATTCCTACCACCATCAGTAATATGGCCGCTAATTGCACAGCCATGTAGCCCATATTCAAGCCTACAATATGTGAAAATAAGGCGATCCACTGTTGCGGCAACGGAGGATATGTGGTCTGAGAAAAGCCGGCATACCACTTTGGATTCCACGGATCGAACCAGTGATGAACATAATGAGAGGCAAAGAAGATATGGAAGTTTGCGTCGTAAGACTTTAATGGTAACTGCATCATCATCAAAGGCAAATGAACTGCCACCGCTGCCATCAGGATCAGACTGAGCTGAATAGGCTTCTGCAATCGGTTGGCTGAGTCTACGTTCTGCAATGTCGCACCTTAGATATCTTCCGTTCTGAGAATGTGTCGAGAGTCAACAATAAACGGATATCGCCTGCTCTGCTTGCGAGCATTTTTCATCAATACCCAGGCATATTCGAGTGAGTTTCTGATATCCGCTTGCAGCGAAGATGTCATCCCGGGTTATTTATTTTATTACTCGTTACTCAAAAGCGCGTCAGCGTTACCTTATCGTCACGTCTTTCTCTTGCCGTGACGTTTTCCGCTCATCTGAACGTGCGGAAGAACTGACTCTCGCCAATGCGAATGCTTCCGCCTGTTATCAACTTAAGATGCAGCAAGGAATCATGATGACTGCGAATCACTCCCATTGTTAACATATGACAATCCATGATGAAATTATCCACGGATATCAGTATCGACGGATGTCTCAGAATCAATATGCTACGTTTAATTTTGACCTTGAGATATCCACGTACTCGTCAGTGAAAGTATTGTTGCAGGAAGATAGTATAGGGTCTGGATAATATGAGACATGTACCGGTACAAATGAGCGTTTCTGACCTTGCCAGTGGAAATTCACCCCATGTGATGTAATTCAAAGAGGCAAGAGAAACGAAGAGGCCAAAGGTAGGCGCCGGAGTTAGGGTAAGGGTCTGGCTTACCCTGGTCGCCGCGGCGGCCCTTGAATACAAACACGTGCCCCGAGTGCACTTGCGCGCTCAGTCCATGAAACCGCGCCGCATATCAGTCACGCCGACTGCCAGCCAGATACGCGTCCCTGCGCGAAGTTCGATCACCGGCACAGGCTCTCAAGGATGGTGCGAAGCAGCGCGCGATCTGCTCCGCACCGCGATCAATACTGCGAACCCCATGTGAATCGCGCCTGACGGGTAATAAGGAAACAACGCATCAGGTGCGGCATGTGCCAAGCCTGGAGCCAACGTGATATACCCATCACCCGCATCTTCTGCTTCGATACTCATGGGCAGCAGCGCCGATGAATCCGCTGGCTCCAGGCAGCAGCTCCAGCTCTACAATCCGCCGCTACTCTTCAACCGACCGCCGCTTCCGACCTATACGCCAAGCGTCAACCCTCAAGCCGCAGTCACGCCAGAGGGGAGACAGACACTGACCGTATATCTACCAATATGTGAAGTTGAAATTGTCAAGATAAGTGACGTTTGAAGACATCTTGGAGTCGCCATCCATCTGATAGTTGAGGGTGATTCCCCACCAGTTTGTTGGAACCGAGAATGGAACATAGGTGCGATTAATATTCGCTGTGACGCCATTCAGTGTAATCGACTGATAGAGCAAAGTGTTATTGGATTCACGCTGAACCTGAATCGTAACGTGATTCCATCCGTTGTTGATCAGATTACAAGGAACTCCAGCAGAGACCCATCGCGCGTTGACATTGTCCCAGATATCCCAGACCCTTCCCCCCAGATTGTTGCACTGATTTCCCCAAATCATCCCTGTTCCGTTCATGTACATACTGACGTCAAACTCCAGAACCTGCGTGACTGATGCATTGGTTACAAAAAAATATGCGTCGTAGGTGAAGTTATGAAGAGTAGGGAGAAGCGTATGATTCGTATCGGGCAGCCCCTGCGTGCTGAATTGTCCAATCACAGGATTGGACCACAGGATATCCGCGTAGGGAGCTGTGCCTCCAATATTAAATCTGCTTGCATTCCCGCTCATCGAAGGCGATGTCTGGTGCTGCCATAAAGACCATTCGATTCCCTGGCAATTCGATGCGCAAATATCGTACGTTGGAGGGAATTCCGCCCAGCTTTTCCATCCATTGCTGGCTTGGATGCTGGAGAGGACCTTCCCATTACCCTGAACGACAACTTCGACCGGTGTATACGTCGCACCACCACAGTAATCCCATTCTTCCACGACCGTGTGTTGAGTGCCCGAGCTGAGATTCAATTGTGCGTTCAGGCGTGGTCCATTCTGAACGACTGAAAGATGATTGTTCACGTATACGCCCATGGAAGCAACGCCTTTGGGGCAGGCACTGGTCGCAGTAGCAACATAGTTTACGGATAAACCGACGGTGCTGTTATTGGTGGGCGTAATGACATAGACGCCAGACTGGCTGGTCGCGGTAATCATCATGGAAGAAAAAGTAGCTCCGCCACAGTAATCCCATTCTTCCACGACTGTATTGTGCTTTCCTTCGCTGATGGCAAGCGCAGTATTTAGCTTGGTGCCATGGACAACATAAAGCAGCTTGTCATCCACATAGACGCCCATCGAAGCGACACCCTTCGAGCAGGTATTCGTAGTGGAGGTTGCAGCATAGGTGACTGTTGATCCGACCGTCTCGCCACTCCAGGGACTGCTGACGACAACGGTTGCGGTTGCTGAGAGTGTGGAGAACAGTACAAGCAATGTGGAAGTGAGTATCTTCATGAATCCGCCTCATCGAAAAACATAATCCCAAAAATGTTATTAGTGCCTTATTACTTCTTCCACATGCGTGCCCACAACCCTATACAGAGTCATAGCCTTACTGACTGGTTAGGATGCGACAATGCAGACACAATGCGTCAGAAATAGTACGGGCGCTAGATTATTGTTCCGATCTTCGCAGGCCGAGGAGGATGAGCCTCTCTGAGGTGGCCTGTAGAACTCAAGTAAGAATCGGAAATCACGGTAACAGAGTATCGATATGATTAATATCGCTTACTAAGGCGTCGTGATTATCCTGATATCTCACTGCATAGGCAGTAGAATTGAGGTGCCAAAGCTAAACAATGACTAAGAACATCATACGCGGTACGGCTGCTTTGTCAAGCTATATTGGAACAAAATGTAATTATATTTCCAACAAATTGCAATTATATTTATTTGCTAGAGGGAATGAGTCGCGATCTTCATGTCACATATCAAGCGAATGTTGTACGTAGCCTACATTGTAGATATAGAGTACAGCTCAGGACACCAGAAGAGAAACCTCGATCTGGATGCAGGAGAAACGATAAAGCGTAGCAACGAAACGGAAAGAAAGCGGGGAAGGAAAAACGAATATAGCGCATGCGGATGGAATCACTGGTTTGTATTTGGCAATAGCTGAATCTAAATATGTTGTAAGCGCAGTAGGTTGTGTTGCGTTCGTGTCGATTTATCTACCTTATCGAGCGAAGGAACTGGAGAGATTGCTCCAGGCCAAGCGCAGAGTGGGCAGAAGCCTCCTTCTCTTTATTGATGGAAACGCTCTGACCCGCAGATAGAGAAAATGCATGAGCCAATATCGTGCTGGATGAATCACTAGTTGCCCAGTCATCAATAGCAATTTTTCAGCCATGTCATCGTTCGTGCCGCCACCATGATGAAGTTATATCCGAGTCGAGAAAGAGAGCAGCCAGCACCTCGCGTGAAGTTGCAGTACCGTAAATAACAAATATGCGGTGTCCTTCGCTAATACCTTTGATCGAGATTCCACTGATGTCAGCGGTAATACGTAGTATCTGAGCCAGGTCAGCATGATTTGCTATGATCGTTAGCTTCTTATCCTGCAGGATGACAGATGCTGACTTCGCTGCCTGCTAGTAGAGTGAACGGAGTTATGTGCTTGTAGAGTCGGAAGTACTTGCTGCTGTTGTGTGTGTGGGATGCAGCGTGCAATTCGGAGCCTCCCGCGTTTCTTCCGGTTGGCGAACGCTGATTGGCTAGCACTTAAAGCATGAATGGCACCGGTGCCTGCTGCGTCCGATAATAGATAGAAATGGCACAGAGCGCGATGATCAGAACGAGTTCTGTGATTCTCAGCGGCTGTGCCTTATTGCACCCGGCGAATATCATCGTGACATATTCTTCGCTTCAAGTGCAACATAAGAACTTCTTGTTTGCATCTTACAGAAAGGTGACCGCAAAACTTAACGTTTCAAGCCTGCAATCACCTCAGAAAGCATCTGACATGACGCAAAACAGTATTCTTCAGCGAGATGTTCCAGCACTTATATTTCTGTTAAGTATCGCGCAACTATCTATGATTGCAGCGGCTGCTACCTGTACAACACAGTCGAAAATGAATGTATCGGAAAGAGAATCGCTTTCAATCGCCGCTCGCACGATCGCCGAGGAGGTGCAGAGCGGCGATGCGCAGGCGATTCGAGCGAACACTATCCCCGTACTTGCCGCCGACTTCGATGAGATTGCAGATTCACTCGTCACACTGAAGCCATTTCTGCAACAAGCGCATATCACTGTTGATCATCTCTATATGCTGGATGCTTCTTCTATTTCTGCTGATGGCGCCGATACCTACTTTTATTGTGGAACACCCGTTGTGGTATTGAATTTCAGAAAATTACCTCAAGGAAACTATGCATTGGCAATTCTTCATGCCACCGGAGTT
>JAKBSX010000271.1 GCA_021844725.1 Actinomycetes bacterium
ATATGGAAATTGCCGAAAAGACAAACTCCAGTAGTTATTTTGCTTATCCATACCACTCCTGGGAGAGAGGAACTAACGAAAACACAAATGGGCTGTTACGCCAGTTCTTCCCGAAAGGGACCGACTTTAGATCAATTGACCCAAAAGACCTTCAAGCCGCCACTGAAAACATCAATCACAGGCCAAGGAAGATACTTGGTTGGAAGTCTCCATTTGAAGTGCAAAACAAGGTCAAGATGACTTATACTCTACTGCATTAGTCGGATTGCACTTCGTTTTAGAATTCAAGCTTACGAAAATATGCAAAGGGGTCCTGAATGGTTACATTTCAAGTCTATTGGAGGAGCGGTACACGTGTTTGTCCAGAAGGAGCTTGGCGAGTGGCGATTAGGGAACGATGCTCGCTCGTTCATGGTAGAGCAGTTGGCCCCACTGATTAAACCAGGTACGCAAACTCACGCGGACCTCTCCTACGACATCTTCGGCACGCACGCAGAGGTGAGCCAATGAGCACTCATCCTCAGGTCGTGTATGAGAACGGTAAATGGGACGGCAAGACTCTCCGTGAGTGGCTCCCTGTTGCCGTTGACGAGATTGTGCAAGAGTTCGATCCCGTCAAAGTCATCGTCTTTGGTTCGCTGGCCCGCGGCGATGAAGGTCCGGATAGCGATCTGGACCTTATGGTCGTATTCGATCATCTGGACGACAATGAGCGGTCATCTCTCATGGGACGCGTACGCATGGCGGTGACGGCTCCGGTTCCGTGCGACATCGTTGTAACCGATGTTGCCGAGTGCGAACGCCGCAAGGACGTTATCGGTTCTATGCACTATTGGCCGATGCGCGAAGGCAAGGTGGTCTATGAACGAGCTGCCTGACAACAATGTCGACGAGGCACGGCGCGTTCTCGGCCAGGCGATGGACGAGTTAGAGACTGCGAAGCATTTGGCAGGCTCGTCCGAGTACCCCGGTCGCATTGCGTGTTTCCTCGCCCACCTTGCGGCGGAGAAGGCGGTCAAGGCTCTGCTCACATTGCGGGAACTTCCGTATCGTCGCATCCACGATCTCATAGAACTGGCACGACTCCTTCCTTCCGACGACCAGGACAGCCTTGCTGAAGAAGACCTGGAGCGTCTCAACCGCTGGTCGCTCGACGGCCGCTACCCTGATGTACATATTGACGCATCACCGGAGATGACAGCATCGGTCGTGGAAGCTGCTGAGCACATCGTCACGTCAATAACGACAACGATTAGGGAAGATAATCCCTATGGGTAAATCCTATAGCAAGGGTAGTGTATCAGTCGAATGCGATATTGAGGTGCTGCTTGAACGTCTAACTCATTGCGACCGCATTGGAATGACAGTTCAAGCCAACCCCGATGGAACGAGCTGGGACGAATCGGCCGTATCGGTTGTAGAGCGTATCGGAACTCAATTCTTCTCATGTAGCATCTTGCTGATGCGATTTGATGATGGTCTAAGTATTGGTCGTAAACAATTGGAACAATGGTTGGTGAGAAGCAAGCAGATAGAATGCTTTTTCAAGTTGTCATATTGTGTTACGAGATAGCAATGGTATACTCCACGTTGTAATCCAAGATATAAGGAGTAGTTAATGGACAGCTTCGACAATCAGTAATAACTTCCGAGCTAGGAAAGTGGTTGTAATTGCGAGGCTCGATACGGGAGGTCCACTGCATCGCAATCCGGATGGCAGTGAGCTTCCTTGTCCGCATCTTCATCTTTATAGAGCTGGCTTTGGAGACAAATGGGCGTTTCCGATTCCTACGGATTGGCCGACTAACCTGAGCACGCAGTTGATCCTTGAGTATTTCTTGCGTTACTGCAATGTCATTCGACCGCCTGAGTTCCAGTTCGACTTGTCATCATGAGTATTTCTGATATATCGGTCATTGAGATCGACCAGTTGCTGGATGCTCACTGGCATTGGTTGCGGGATAAGACCACTGTTATGGAAATTGGGCAATGGATTGAGATTACAACGCCTTATCTGGACCGGCATAATGATGCAATTCAACTTTACGTGCGCCGAGACGATGGAGGGTATCTCATATCTGATGATGGATCCACAATTGCTGACTTAGCCAGCTCTGGTGTAAACCTCGAGACGCCAAAAAGGCGGGCACTCTTGGATATTGCTATTCAAGGTTTTGGAGTTTCGCTCGATTGCGATCGTCTTGAAGTTCTAGCTACAGAAGAGACATTCCCACTAAAGAAACAGAGCTTGATTCAAGCGGTTTTAGCAGTGGGCGATTTGTTTTACTTATCAGAACCATCAGTAGCATCGTTATTTGTTGAAGACGTCCAAGCGTGGCTTGATGAACAGAACATTCGATATATTCCCAATATTCCCTTTGTAGGCAAATCCGGGTATTCTCATCATTTCAATTTTGCGATTCCGAAATCGAAGAATGCACCGGAACGTATTCTTCGAGCACTTGCTAAGCCCGATAAACAATCTGCAGGGTTACTTATATTTGACTGGCTAGATGTGCGCGATTCACGACAAGGCACAAAGGCGTACGCTCTTCTCAGCGATGTGGAACGAGGAGTGCCTGCGGGAGTTATTGATGCACTTAGAAGCTACGAAATTCAACCAATCGCCTGGAGCCAAAAGGATTCCGTGCGACAAGAGTTGGTGGCTTAGAGAGGAATTTACTTTCCACCCATGGCGCCTGCGGCTATCACACCGCTAAAACCCCTCAACCCACCGAGCGCAAAGCGCACAACTGCATCTGCAACTTCGCTTGGGTCGCGCTTTTTTTCAAAAAGAAGCACCCTTGTTAGTTGGTTGGTAACCCCTAGTATCGCATGACCTAGGAAGAGTGGGTCACCTTCGTCGATGCGACCTTGGCTGATGCCTTCGCGAATATGTTGAGCAACATCTTGAACAGCGATCTCCTCCCCGGCCCGGATCAAGCGAGAAAATTTCTCGTCGATTGCTGCAAATTGCAGAAGGGTAAAAAAATCAGGATGGTTCGCGAGCCAGATAATAGATGCTCGTATCCCAAACTCAATTCGAGCTACCGGGTCAGATTCGTTCTCGATTGCTTTTTGTTGATAGCGGCGCAGATCTCGTTGAGCGCCACGTAGAATTTCTATAAATATCTCTTCTTTGGAGTCAAAATACCAGTAGAATACTCCTTTACCGACTCCCAGACCGTTTACTATCTCGGTCACTGAGGTCGGGTGGAAGCCATTTTCGGCAAACCTGCTAGCCGCGTAATTGATTAGTTGGTCTCTTCTCTTTAGACCACGCGAAGTTAGGCGGCGGACCATTTCAAAATGATAGAAGAACTTGACTGACTGGTCAAGTTTTTAGAAGATAACCTGGGTAAGTGTTGTATTGGCTCTTTAAGTTTCTCCTAAGTCCTATATTATTTGCGCTGTTTCGGATTAGAACAACAAATGTGAGAAATGTGCCTTTGCGCGGTCCGGCAATTCTTGCCGCAAATCATCAGTCGTTCTGCGATTCTTTCTTTCTACCGTTGGTGATGGTGCGCAGGGTAACCTACGTTGCAAAAGCAGAGTATTTTGATAGCTTCAAGACTGCGTGGTTTTTCAGAGCTGCTGGCCAGATTCCGATTCGACGTGGCGGGGGGCCTGCTTCAGAGAGGGCCTTGGAGTCTGCACGCGAGGTACTTCGCAAAGGTCAGCTTTTTGCTATTTATCCGGAAGGGACTCGATCACCTGATGACCGAATTCACAAAGGTCACACTGGAGTTGCTCGTCTAGCGATACAAGAAGGAGTTCCGGTGGTTCCAGTTGCAATAATAGGAACCAATTTGGTACAACCGATTGGTGCTAGGTTAATGAAACCATTCAAGAAAGTCGAAATTAGATTTGGAGAACCCATAGAACTTGCCGAACGATTTGCTTCGCGTAAAGATGACCCACTGTCATATCGACAGGCTACCGATGAGATAATGTTTGCAATAGTCCAGCTATCCGGCAAGCAATACGTTGATCGCTACGCAAGCAGAGATAAGGCTGTTTTGGCCGGACCCGCCCCTCAAATAGATTTCTCCGATAAAGCCTCACTGACCGGACCCGCCCCTCAAATAGATTTCTCCGATAAGGCAAGCTGATAGGTATGCACGAATCACCAAGCTATCGAGAACGAGAGACGTATGCTCCAATTTTCATACTCTCGCATGCGCACGCTTACTCCTCAATCTCCATCGCAATTCTAGGCAGTCATCCCCAGATGTACTGGTTTCCTGAGTTGCGACTTTTCAACGCCCATAGCTTAGGGGAGGCACTAGATACCTTTGGGGGGCCACGCGATACTTATGGCGAGGCGCTTGATCCGGGTGGCGAACTTCAAGACGTGCCTATTGGGGAGACAGAGCGGCTGCGAATGTCGGGGGCAGTGAGATCGGTAGCTCAAGTTATTTTTGGGAGTCAGTCGGAAGAGATGGTTGATAAAGCTTGGAGTTGGGTCAGAGAGCATCGTGAAATGTCTACTGCTGAGTTTTTTGATCGGTTACTTGAGAAGGTTGCTCCTAGAATTGGTATTGAGAAATCACCGGACACTTCGGCCTCTGAAGCACATCTCATGCTGTGCAATGAAAGTTATCCTAGAGCCCGCTTTGTGCACTTAGTGAGGCATCCAGTGACGGCAACTGAATCGCTGCAACAGAAGATGAAAGAAGCGTTTGCGGCTGCAAATGTTGGGAGTCGGTCTTCAGCAGAACTCTACCGACGTTCTAGTCGAATCTGGTTTTCAGTCAATCAACGAATTGTCCGTTTCTGTGAAGGGATTGATAGTTCGCGGGTATTGCGACTACGAGCTGAAGATCTTTTGAACTCTCCTATTGATAGTGCTCGTTTATTTTGTGAGTGGGCAGGACTCGATACCAGTGATGAGTCAATTGCAAAAATGATGCATCCGGAAGAGTCTCCCTTTGCCAAACCTGGACCGGCCCATGCTCCGGGAGGAGAACATGATCACTTCCTCCAAAGTCCGTCAATACATTCGGTACCTCATCCAGAACCCGTTCGACTTCCGTGGCACTGGGAGCTGAATGCAAATGAAAGGCACGGGATAGTTGAGCTTGCCCAAGAGCTAGGTTATGAGGTCTAAGCATCCTGGGTGTTGCGGCTCACCGGAGGTTCGAGAAATATCGGGGGACGAGCTAATTGTACTTTAGGTCATAAGTTGGATCAGGTGAGAGTTTTTTCAACCAATCGAAGCCACTCGTCGTGGCTCGCATCCGCACCGGCCTTTGAGACCTTTGGTTCGACTCTCAAATCATACGAC
>JAKBSX010000272.1 GCA_021844725.1 Actinomycetes bacterium
TTTACCTCCCGCTTCCTGAAAGATGGCTTTTCAGTAGAGGAAGTAAGAAAAATGACCGTTGAGAACCAGAAGGAGTTGCTCGGGTGAATCCAATGAAGGTCCGTTTAGGGGTTGCATAAATTGACATCGTTGCTTGTAGTGAGTGCTCACGCAGCAGATTATGTGTGGCGTAGCGGAGGGACAATAGCGAAGTATGTGAAAATGGGAAAATCTGTTCAGATAGTATCATTGTCTTTCGGTGAGCGTGGAGAGTCCGCGAGTCTTTGGAAGGAGGGCAAGAACCTCGAGGAGATAAAGCGCGTCAGGAGAGAGGAAAGCGAGAACGCAGCAAAAGCACTGGGTGCTCCAATAAGGTTCTTGGACTGGGATGACTATCCCCTCGTTATAGACCGCCCGAGGCTGTTTGAGCTAGTGAGGTTACTGAGAGAATTTCAGCCAGAAGCGATTTTGACGCACGGTCCCAATGACCCTTTCAATGAGGATCATGAGACAACTGCGAAAGCCGTTCGCTCTGCGTCCATATTCTCGATAGCCCGCGGTGTCATGCCCGAGCTGGAGGTTTGCAAGCAGTCAAGGCTGTTCGGCTTCGAGCACCATCAGTCTGAGTTGTCGTCATTCTATCCTGATGTGCTTATTGATGTCACTGAAACATACGATGCAAAGAAGAAGGCGATGGACTGTTTCGAAACACAAAAGGATTTGATAGAATACTATGGCAATAGGGCTGCCATGAGAGGGAATCACGCCAGAAGGATCTCAGGCAATCCAGGTTACAGATATGCTGAGGCGTTCCTCAGGTATTATCCGTTTGTTGGAGGCGAGCTACTGTGAGCTACAAGATAGGGAGAACGATTCCAAGGTCTGAGACAGATGAGTCCGTATCAGGTATGCTGGCAAACTTCGGGACGGCGACTATCGCAGAGTCCCAGGATAAGACAGGTATCGTAGACATCGACATAAGACCCATCCAGCAGGGGATATCTATCGCTGGCCCTGCGGTTACGGTGAAATGTTTTGACGCCGATAATCTGATGGTCCACGCGGCTCTCGAACTCTGCAAGCCAGGAGATGTCCTGGTAATACGGTCTATGACATCCACCAAGCATGGTTATGTCGGCGAGCTGATTGCAAACAGCTGTACCAAAAGAGGCCTTGCAGGAATTGTGATTGACGGTGGCGTCAGGGACACTTGGGCCATAAGGAATCTTCACTTTCCAGTGTGGGCCAAGTACATAAGTGTAGCAGGGACCTCCAAGTCGCGACCTGGCTGGGTGAACGTGCCCATTGAGTTCGGGGGTGTGAATGTCTCTCCTGGAGATTTCGTTGCGGCAGATGATGACGGCATAGTGATACTGCCCAGGCGGTGTGTGAAGGAAGTACTGTCCGCTGCCGAGAAGAGACTGGAGAAGGAGAAAAAAACGAAAAGCAAAATTGCTGATGGGGAACTGAGTGTAGACTTCTACGGTCTGAAGACAGTCATCAGTGATCTGAACATCGAGTATGTTGAAAACGGGCATTCCACGGAAGATGTCCACATCGTTGACAACTCAAGAAAACTGGGAAGTTGAGAACATGGGAATCTACGAATTTCCGAAAGTCTCGCGCTACAGGATTCACAAACTGATATTCGATATAAGGAACTCAGACATACTCAAGGCTGAGTTTCTGAGGGATCAGGATGGGATCATGAAAAGATACGGTCTTTCTGAGGAGGAAACCAGACTTTTGAAGAGAGGGGACCCTATTGAAATGTACAAGTTTGGCGTGTTCCCATATCTACTTCACTACTACTGGCTGGCAATCAAGGGAGCTTCCAAAGGCAGCAGAGAGGATATGACGCTGTTTGAGGAGGATGAATGATTTGCATTTGGCGGGTGTTATCACATGGGGAAGATAGTTTCTATATCGACTTGCTCACATGCGCCACAGATTGTTACAAGACCAAAGGTGGATGAGGAATACTACAACTTGGTTAGGAAAGTACAGGAGGGCATAATCCGAGTCGGAGAACTCTTGAAAGAGCGGTCTCCTGACGTTCTGATAATGATCGGTGCAGACCATCTAGAATCCTTCTTTTTCGACAACTACCCAATGCTTCTTATCCCAGTTGTGGAAAAGGCGAGCGGACAGATGGGTGGTTTTGCCGCTGAATACGATATCCACAAGGAGACGGCTGAAACCTTGCTATTTTCATTAATAAACCAGGGTTTCGACGTATCCTTTTCACAGAATTTCAGGCTTGATCATCCTTACCTTTCCCCTTTAAGATGGCTCGGAGAACGTTTCAAGTGCCCCATTGTCCCAATCCACATCAACAGCAACGTTCCACCATTGATGCTTCCTGGAAGGGCACTGAATCTCGGAAAAGCAATCAGGAATACCGTGACCAGAGAGATGGATGAGAGTCTTAGGATTGCGGTGTTGGGGACTGGCGGACTTTCCCATTTTCCCGGCACACCGCTCTATGGAAAGGTTGACCTCGATTTCGACAATATGATACTTGGAAAGATAGAGGACGGGAAGGGACACGAGCTTGCTTCTATTCCCTCAGGAGACTTGGAGAAGAGCGGGAATTTGGAACTGAGGACTTGGCTCTGCGCAATGGGTGCCTCTTCCACCGGCAGAGGAAAGGTAATAGCACACGTCCCCACATTCCATATAGACTATGCTGTGGTAGATTACGAGATATGAACTGCGCTATGCTACCCATTGCTGTTCAGGTCGAGTCCTTTATTCTATCAGGAGCTGGGAAACACCATGGCAATTCGATTCCAGACAGCCGTCGACTGCAAGAATCCTCCAAAGCTGGTTCAATTCTGGCGTGAGGCCTTGCACTACATGATATATCCCCCCACCAAAAGGCTAAAGCAGCTGGGATGACTACTGGAGAAGCGTGGGTGTTTCAGGGGCAAAACTGGGTGTAGGTCCGGATTATATAATAGACCCCAAGTGATGGTGGCCCTCGCATCTGGTTCCATGTGGTCCCAGAGCCCAAAACATGCAAGAACCGACTTCACATCGACGTCAGGGCAAGCGGTGAGAGGGAACTTCCTCTTGCCTAGCGTGGGGAACAGGTCGAAGCAGCGCTCTCGGCGTACAATCACAGGGAGAACTGGCAATTCAAAGAGTATTTAGCGTTGATAATGCCAGTATATGACATGATAAGACACGGTTTTGTTGAAAAAGACATTGCCCCTGAGGATGTGCACGCGAAGGCAGTCGAACTCCTAAAGGGAGAGGGGTTCCAGATTACATCAGATGATGTGAAGAATGGAATGTGGGATGTCCACGCAAAGAAGTCGAGTACGGAAAGGATTGTGCTCGGGAGGGTAAGGGATGTTGATGTGCTCATTGCAGGAACAAAGGGCAAATTCGAAGTTCAGCTTCATGCGGGCATCTGGGGAAGGGATTTGGTAATACCAGCAGTGGAAGGCATCGCCTCCCTTGGTATTGCGACCGCTGCGGAGTTACATTCAGGGAGCGAATTTGAGAAGAGATTGTGGAAGGAGATTGTCAACAAGATTGATCCGACACTGAAGATATGTGACATAGACGGGATGCTCTTCAAAACACAGGCCGAACTGGACCAGCATGTGAAGGCACACCAGCAGCAAATGGCAGTGCAGCAGGGTTCGATGTTAGGCCCGATGGCGATGATGGGCGGCTTCGGCATGATGGGTATGATGGGGATGGGCATGTTTGGCGGCGGTTTCGGCGGACCAGGGCTTTGGATCTGAAGTGAGTTGACGGTTGCAGAGTGAAGAAAGGCTGCGCTGCAGCATTGCCAGCCGCCGTTCCATATCTGCCAAACCGACAACAGATTTCGATATAGCGCAACCGGCATAGCATATTGCCATTTAGACAAATACAAGCAAAGCTGTGTGAAAAGTCCCCTGCCTGAGTTCGTTTGTAGGTTTTGGGTAAATACTGAAATCCAGCATTCGCATCAAATCCGGGTAATGGCAGAACAACCTGTAAACGGCACTGGCAGAAAACTCAGAATCTTACTCCCTAACACAGTCTGTCTGGAACACAGTTGCAAAGAAAAGTCAAGCTAGACTGTTGTCAATTATGCTGACAGCCAGTGAAACAAAGGCTGACCAGTCCTTCCTATTCTGCTTATCAGTTGGCTTTCCCCTGCTGAGCCTTGAAATTGAATCCTCGTACAACTTAGGGTCCTTCAATTTGTCTTTGACTTTCTCCAGTTTGTTTGACAGCGTTTTCGACCGTAGCAGCCTGAAAAGTGATGTAATTTCCGAAGGATTAACGGAATAACGGCAAATCGAGAAAAGATCTCCAATGTCCTGATCTCTCCCCGCTTGAAGCTTCAGCGCCCAAATTGCCTCGGGCCTGGCAATGGGAACTTCTCGCCGGGTGGAGCTATTCATTAGTATGAGCCGTGTCTTCCTTGATTTGTCTGTTATCCAGATGTCCGGTATCTTCACTTTCGCTTCCCTGTCCACCACTGCTCCAGATAGAATGTCTACCGTTGACTCACCGTCTGTTCCGCGGAAAAACAACAGGTCAGGACCCAGTTCTTTCGACGATTTCCTGCTGAACTTAAATCCCTCCGAGTCCAGCCATGCTTTCACTCTCTCAAGCGAGGCTTTAGTGATGACAACGTCAAGGTCTTGGGAGTACCTCGCGGGACCATAGGCAGCGACAGCGTAACCTCCTATCACCGCCTGGTCATCATTGAATGGCCATCTGTCCATAAGGGACACAATTCTCTTTTCTCTTCCGGCGGATATCATGAAATCAGCAGACCTTCCGCAGAGGCATACATTGAAGGGTGTTCCCTTATTATCTTGACAGTCTCTTCTCTGGAAATCACTGGTTCTCCAAGGAGATGCTCTATTCGCAGACTCTTGGAAGGGACTAGTTTCACACTGACACCGATCTTCCTCTTTCCCCCTATTGGAACACCATGCGACTTGAGGTATTTCTTCCACATTGAACTTCTGCCCTCAGGAATCGCAACATGAAATTCTCTGAGATAAACAGACGGAGCAAGACTGTATCTCATGCCTGTCCATAACTCGACCGCGCTTGCACCAGTCCAGGCTTTGGGCCCAGGGCCAGCAAGTATGGTCTTTCTTGTCTTGTTCCACTCTTTTTCCCGGAGGTCTGGCCTTTCAGAGGGTTTCAACACACGATATCTGCCTCTAGCCACCCTCGTGACGTAACCTCTCATTTTGAGCTCGCTCAGTAGCTTTGGGGCTCTCATGGTACCGATCTTTGCTGCCAGTTCAGCAGTAGTGTGAAACTAGTCCCTTCCAAGAGT
>JAKBSX010000273.1 GCA_021844725.1 Actinomycetes bacterium
AAGTATTATACGGGCGATGGGCCAGCTTTCTCCATATAGTTTACGGCTCGGCTGTCGAAAATGAAGAACTCTTCATACGTCACAGCTATCTATCTGTTCTTGCCAAGTTGCTTGCATATTCATCAATCTCAGGTGGAGTGCTTCCAGTTTCGACAGAACAGATATCAGAGGTACTCGAAGGGACGATATTTGAGAAATGGAATGTTCATAACTTTCTGGAGGAAGATTTCTTCTCTTGGGTTGCTAGGAGCGATGAGGGAATAAGTGCCGCAAGAGCACTGCTAGACAGGCTCTCATCTTACGATTTGACCACAATTGACGAAGACGTTCTGAAATCGCTATATCAGGAGCTCGTTGACCCGCAGTCGCGCCATGACCTTGGCGAGTATTACACTCCAGACTGGCTGGCGGAAATCATGGTTGAAAAAGCCATTGCCGGCGAAGCTGGAAAGACTATGCTTGATCCTTCATGTGGGTCGGGTACATTTCTCGCCGCAGCCATAAGATTCAAGAAGAAACTTATTGACAAACTACCGTTGGACGAGCAACTTCAAACAATACTGAATTCGGTGAGAGGAGTTGATGTTCATCCTTTGGCCGTTACATTGGCTCGTACCAATTACCTGATTTCACTCGGTTCCGAACTGCTTTCAGCTAGGAAAGGTGGTATCTTCCTCCCTGTATACCTCGCAGATTCTATCCGTATCCCAGACACCAGCACTGACTACTATGCTGGTGTTGAATGTTTTAAGATCGATGCAGAAAAGAAAGTGCTCAGGTTGCCAATCTCTCTGGCCAAGTCATCCAATATAGCGGACGCTGTCATCGAAATCGTCAAAGAGTACTCTCATGAACTGGCCAGAGGGGCGGCACCCGACGCAACCCAACTTGAAGTCATGCTGAAACAGCGGCTGAATGTAGCTCCTCCCGAACTAAATGCCGGAGCAATCGGGGTTCTGTTGGAAACAGCATTCACAATGTCCCGGCTGATAAGGGAAGGCAAGGACACGATATGGTCATTCATTCTGAAGAATATCTATAAACCACTGTTCCTGAAGGATAACAGGTCGGATATTGTAATTGGAAACCCACCATGGATATCCTACAGGTACATCGAGAGCCAAGACTACCAAAAATTCTTGAAGAAGTTGATCGTTGAAGACTACAAGCTTCTTCCGCCTAATAAGGGCGAGCTGATAACTCAATTAGAACTGGCGTCGCTCTTCATGTCAAGGACTATGGATTTGTATCTCAAGGATAATGGCCTGATATCCTTCGTCATGCCACGAAGTCTCTTTGTTGCCGATCAGCATCAGAATTTCAGAAAGGGTGCTATTCTGCCCAGGATGGAATTCATCGAGTTTTTCGATCTTGAAGGTGTTGAACCCTTGTTCAAGATCCCCAGTTGTGTGGTAATGGCTGCGAGAGGCTCAACTGAATTTCCGGTCAAGACAACTGTATTCGAAGGCCACCTCAAGAGTAGAAATGAGAGGAAGGAAGACGCCCTTGCCGTATTGACAAGGTGGGTGGAGAACCTCGCTTGCTATCAGATAGGAGATAGGTCTTTCTTAGGAGATGAGAAATTGCGCCCAATAATGGCTGCAATTGGTAGAGGCAGAAGGAGTTCTTATTACAAAACCTTCACTCAAGGTGCAACGATCGTTCCTAGGCCCTTTTGGTTCGTTGAACCAGTGGTTCATCCCAAGCTCGGTATAGATACTACAAGACCACACCTGAGATCTTCAACGAGAGCAGTCGAATGGGCAAAAGATGAGTATCAAAGCATAGTATTTGATGAGGAAGTGGAGTCCAGATTTCTATTCCATGTTGTCACCGGCTCTGAAATAGTCCCTTTTGCAACTAAGTCTCTACCCATTGCCGTGATTCCGGTAGTCCCGGCGGATGGTGAGTTCAGCATCATAAAAGCAGAAGATGCAAACCGCAACGGTTGGAATGGGCTGTCGCTGTGGCTTAGGAAAGCTGAAACGATCTGGAATGAGAAGCGTGGTGACAAAGCGAAGATGATGAACATATATCAAAGACTTGACTATACCCATGGATTGACTTCTCAGAGTTCTAGATCGAAATATAAGGTTGTTTACAACACATCCGGGACATTTTTGGCCTCAAGCGTAATATCTAACGCTCCTTCAACTGTGCGTGCCGGTTCCGCTACGATTCGTGCTTCGGGTGTAATCGCCGATACGACAACATACTATTTCGACACTGACGAATTTGATGAAGCATATTTTGTTGCTACTGTCCTTAACGCACCAATAGTTGACAAACTCATTAAGCCAATGCAGGCAAGAGGCCTATGGGGTGAGAGACACATTCATAAGAAAGTTCTAGAACTACCCATTCCCAAATTCGACAAAACCAATGATGCTCATAGTGAACTTGTCAGAATAGGGAAATTCTGTAAACAGAGATCTGAAACTGTGGTGGAAACTTTGTCGTCGAAGTACTCTGGTATTGGGACTCTGAGGCAAGCCGTAAAGAAAGAAATCTCCGAAGAGTTAACACACATAGACTCAATAGTGAGAGACCTTCTGGGAGACATGGGAAGTATTAGTAGCAGCCTAGAAAACTACGGTCAGAATCAAGAATGAGGACTCAATTCCTTGGTTGGAAGCATACTTTCACAACTAAAGTGTTTTCGGCCACCACCCATGTTAGCATTTTTAAACATAACGGGGCTGCGAGCGCGCATTAAACCGGCGAAAATGCGTTTGTGAAAGAATACTACACAGGACGAAAAGACCAGTTCGCCTCGACCACCTGATTTTTAGAGAGGCGGTGAATGATGTGGGCGATAAGATCCTAAACACTTGGTTGCACTTGCCGGGAGAAGACTTGGTCCTGGCGAGCGTCAGTGCTGCTGATTTTGCTTTTGTTTGCAACCTCCGTTTTGCTCGGTCTGAATGGTTTCCTCGGCTTACCAGTCCTGCTCGTCCTTCCTTCAATACCTCGCCCATTACTGCTGCCAGGATGTTCTCAAAGCCAAGACTTCCTACAAAGCCCGATTGATATCCATCAGTAGCTTGGCCGCTGTGGTTCGTCGGCTTTTCCTTTGTTTTCAACAGGAATTTCGGCGCATGATGAGTGTAAGCCATCTCTGGAATAGACATCATTGCAAAAGAACCAGAAGGATGAAGAAGGCACCCAGTTTGTGCGGTCTCAGACTTTGCTTGAGTTTTTTGGTTCCACACCGTCATGCGATTTTGTGACAGCAACCGACCTACTGGAAGGATCAAACTTCCAAACAAGCGAGTCACCCGCTTCTACTTCGAGAAGAGTGACAATCGCCGAGGGGACAGTCGTCCGGAGAGAGTCAGAGGACTTTAGAGCTTTGACGAGCTTAGATTCCAGGACGGGCATCGATAATTCACAACTTACCCAATATGCAACCAAGATTAAAACTATGGTCTTAATTTAGGTCAATATTTTGACCCAAGATTTAAATACTGCTGAAATGATATAGGTCAAGACTTAGGTCAAAATGGTGATTACTTGAAGGATGTCGGCATCAAGGCCACTCGCGAAATAAGGGCAATCGAACTCCTCGCATCAGGCAACGATGCTGTAACAAGAATTGACGAAATGAATTACTCTGTTCGCTCTCAAACGGGGCGTGGTCGTTACAGAGTCAAGAAGAAGGGGACTTATCTCATATGCGATTGCAAGGACTTTCAGGACAGAATGTTGCCATGCAAACACATCAAGGCTGTGCAAATCTGGTCACTACAGAAGGCAGGAATTCCTTACGGAACTCCTGGACCGGGGGTTTCAACGCAGAAGAAGACATATTCACAGGATTGGCCTGCGTATGATCGGGCACAAAAAACTGAGCTTTTCATGTTCGATAGACTGCTTTCAGAACTAGTAAGTAACTTACCAGATCCTGTCCCTATTGCCGCAACGGGAAGACCTAGGATTCGTTTCTCCGAGGCCGTCTTCTGCACTGTGAGGAAAGTCTATTCAACAATGTCCTGTCGTAGATCTTGGGGATTTCTTCAACGAGCAGCTAAAGAAGATTTGCTGGCTTATGCGCCTAGTTATGCCGTGTCCTCAAGGATTCTAAACCGAAAGGATCTATCACTTGTATTACACGGCCTAATTGCAAGGTCTGCTTTACCACTAGCCAGTCCGGAGGACTCTTTTGCAATCGATGGGACCGGATTCAGAACAAACACATTTGGCTCCTATTGCCAGGAAAAGCATGGCCCATCGAGAAGAAATAACTGAATCAAAGCGGTGCCGATATCGGGTTGTTTTACAAATATAATTCCGTCCAGCTCAATCCATCGCTGAATTCAAGCGTTTGCCTTACCTTATCCCTGAATTCAGAATAAGACAACTTTGTTCCAATTGTCCGTCTCGGTTTCTTGGGCAGAGAATGTGAATACTCGATTAAGAGATGTCCATTTGAGACCTTGGCATCAAGTTCAACTCCCTCTCTCCAATGTAGCGTTTTCACTATCGACTCAGGTATCGTGAGAAGGAATTTATACTGCCATCTTTCCCCATCTAGTTTGTAAGCCTTCACTTTTTGAAGTTTCAATTAACGAATCAGACTCCTATGTGGATCATGAGTGCATTGTAAGCATATGGCACCATATACAAATACTTTACATGGTATCACATATATTCTTCACGTTACACATCCGAAAACTGAGTTTGGGAGGTCCGCTCCAGTATTGGTAAAAGCCGCGATTCTGGTGTGGGTCTGAATTTGACTCATAAAAGGCGCCAAAGAATCGGCTCATGTTACAATCTTAAATTCCTCACCGCAGAAAGTACAGTATCTTACATCTCTGAGTTTGAGCCATGGTCTATCTTCATCCAGTCCTACATAATATCTGACGGAATAATTGTTTGTTATCATAGCAGTAATGGAGTACATCTTGAGAAAAGAGCAGCACCAGTTGTCATAGGCTGTCAAGTAGTAAAACGAGTAGCCTCTGCATGCTTTGTCTAGTACTTTTTCGAACTTCAAAGATTGTTCCCTCTTGCAGAGTCAACTCCAGCTGAATTGTTAGGGTATTCATGCTTCACGATATCGGAGAAGATGAGATTCATGTTTTCTTCAGGAGCAAATGAATTGTTTGCAGTGTGGTCTCCAAATGGATGAAGTTCTAGATTGTGCTTCTGAGCCTCATGTATGTTGACCATGATGTTATAGGATAGTATCTTACAAAGGAGTTCATTCTGCTGGGCGATTTTGTTCTTTGATTTCAGAGTCTCATGAAGTGTCCTTTTAATTGCAGAAAAAT
>JAKBSX010000274.1 GCA_021844725.1 Actinomycetes bacterium
AGAGGTTATTGCGAATCGATGGGGGATGAGGTGCGAGTAACGGTAATCGCGGCAGGCTTTGACGATTGGAAGAATAGGGAACTTTCAAATTCATCTGTCCCTAAGTTCAGAACCGCGAGGTCAAGGGGTGAAGTGATCGGGTCGGATCTATCAGATATCGCAGCTCAGCCCGTAAAACCGTCAGCAATGCCAGAACCGGCCGCCAACAGTAGGGACGATGAAGATGATTTCGATCTCCCATCATTTTTACGTTAAACCATAAGAACTGATGTCCCGGGCAGGTTTTTGATTAGGAGTTTGTCTTGCAGTTGCTGCATAAGTTTGACGAAGGCTTTGAGGTGTACTTCACTTCCTCCGATGATGGAGATGCCAGAATTCTGGCGGAGAATGGTGAGATTTCCAAGAGTCTTACCGAAATGTATGGAAGGCCAGTTGAGCTGGTAAGACTGAATCAGATTCATTCTGATATCGTTTTTAAAAGTGGAGAAATTCTATCTTCGTCCAAGGGTAGCCTCCCAGATGGAGACGCGATTGTTTCTAACTCTCGTGACTTGTCGCTAGGTGTGTTGGTAGCCGATTGCGCACCAGTGGCGCTTGCAAGTAGTGAAGGAGTTTTTGCAGCAGCTCATTGTGGCTGGAGGGGACTACGGGCAGGAATTCTGGAGAACACAGTGAAGGCAATGGCCGAAAGTGGCGCCACAGGGATCAGCGCTTTTATTGGGCCGTGCATAAAGTCAGAGTGCTATGAGTTTAGTGGTCCGGAATTGAATGAATTCGAAGCTTTACTTGGCCGGGATGTGGTTGGCCAGACGGCATGGGGAACCCCCAGCTTTGACATGGTTGCTGCAATTGAAAAGTCTCTTCGAGGTTGTAACGTTGAAAAGGTTTCAGTTTCTCCTGACTGCACCGGATGTAATGAGGGATATTTCTCGTATAGGTCAAAGCGGAGTAGTCAGCGACACCTTATGGCAATAGTTGCTGCGGGGGTTGTGGCGTGATCGATAAAGAAGATCAAAGAGTCGAAGCTATCAGGACCAGCCTTGAGATGATTATTGAAAGAGGGCTTGAGGCTTCCGGAGGGCGCAGATTTGAGATTGTTGGAGTCAGTAAAACTTTTCCGGTTAGTACTCTGCTGGACGGCTATAGGGCTGGACTGAGGGACTTTGGGGAAAACTACGGCGATGAACTGATAGAAAAGGCCTCTCATCATTCATTAATTTTTAGCGACGATCCTATTAGGTGGCACTTTATTGGCGCTATTCAGTCACGTAAGATAGCAAAGTTGGCACGGTATGTTTCAATTTGGCACTCTGTCGCCCGGACAAAAGAGATAGACATGATCAGTGCCCTGGCACCAGATTCGTCGATTTTTATCCAGGTCAAGATGGATAACAGTCCTGAGCGAAATGGTGTTCCACTCAAAGCAGCTCATGAACTGGTTGATCATGGGCTGAAATCGGGGCTGAAGGTGCTGGGGCTAATGGTGGTCCCACCTGTTGTGGATGATGATAAATTGGCAGAAATCTTTTCGGCAGTGAATTCTGCGAGAATTGAGTTGAAATTAGATTACTGTTCAATGGGTATGTCGGAAGATTTTGAGCTAGCTCTAAAGAATGGTGCTACACATATTAGAGTCGGACGGGCGTTGTTTGGAACCCGAGTTGGCAGTGGATTTAGCAGAGAATTAGGTCAAGGAGGACCCGTTTAGATGTCACGTTTTCAGAAGGCAATGGTGTGGTTGGGACTAACCGACGCCATTGAGGAAGACGACGATTACGAGGATAATATAGGGGATTCACCTCGTCGGGCTCGCCACTACAGGCCGGACAGTGAGGTTGGTTCTCCGACGTCACGAGTACAAATTTATCAGAACCAGCCTGAGTTTCGCCGGGGGGAACGGGAAAATATTCGTCGTATTGCCCACGAAGAGCAGCAGTTTCGAGGTGGCGACAGATTTTCAGACGGCCAAAATGCGTATTTTAGGGACTCACCTGCAGTAACTGAGCAACCTCAAAAGGTAAATTTTGTAAAGCCGGTTCCAGCCGAGAAACCGAAGCTCCATCTCTCTAACCCAGAACGATTTTCTGATGTTCAAGAGATAGGTGACCGATTCAAGGAGCGTCAGGTGGTGGTAGTAGAGTTGAATATGGTATCAAGGGAACTTCAAAGGCGGATAATCGATTTCTGTTCTGGCGCAACCTATGCCATGGACGGAAAGATCGAAAAGCTTTCCGACGATCTGTTACTCCTCAGCCCAGCCGGGATAGAGCTAGGTGCGAACGATAGAGAGAAATTGATGCAGCGTCTTAGGCCAAGGAATGAAAATCAATGAGGACGATACTCGCCGATATACTCCAGTTATATGTTTTGATCATTTTCGCCCGGGTGATTCTGAGTTATTTTCCCACCCATTATGGATCGGGATTACACCGGGTAATAGTGATGTTGGATAAAGTTGTTGAGCCAGTAGTCGGGAGAGTTCGTAGAGTCCTGCCAAGGATGAGTTTTGGTGGAATGGGCCTTGATTTCTCCCCAATGATAGTTTTGCTTGTTATCGAGTTGATTTTGCTGCCACTTGTAAGATCGCTGTGAAAATTTAAGTAATTGGTTTTTATCATTTGTAATTCATAGATTAAGGGATACGATCTAGCTATGGAAATTGATGCCAGAATCATAAGGGAAGTAGAGTTCCGTGAGAAGATCCGGGGCTACAATCCGGATGACGTCGATGATTTTCTCGAGCAGGTTGCACTGGCTTTCGAAGCCATGGAGGACCGACTTAGGAGTGCCTCTGCAGCTCCAGCAGCTACTGGCGTGATGCCCCAAGTGGAGACCAGGGATATAAGGTCTTCTTCGCCGATAACTCCAATGGAACGGGCTAAGGAAAATGGGGCTGGATATGAGTTCGACGACGATACAATTCAGCGAACCTTGTTACTGGCCCAGAAAACGGCCGATATGACGGTCAAAAAGGCTGAAGAACAGGCTGAGACAACTTTGGAAGAGGCTAAGGCGAGAGCCGAAGTGCTGGTTACACAGGCGCAGCAGAGGGCCCGCGAGATCGTAGATGACGCTGTCAATCAGGCTAGGGATGAGGTACTTGATCTGGCCAAGTCAAAAGATAGACTTTTAGCAGAGCTGAGCCAGCTGACTTCCCGAGTTTCATCAGCTAAAGGACAAATGAAGCATCTTCTGGAAAGCGTCCTTATGCAGATTGAGGAGTCGTTCGCACCTTTTGCCAATCAAGAAAATGTCCCGGCGCCGCGAGCTCATGATGCGGATAGGTCTGAGGATGCGGGAATCGTGGAATCAAGTTCAACAGAAAAGCTGTTCTCTGATGACAAACATTTCAATGGAACCGGAGTGTTTGACGATGAACTCGAATAAGGAATTCATCTAGCCGTAAGGAACCGAATAACTATTAGATTTGGCAGTAATGGTCACAGTGTGGATGGCGCAGCTCTATAACCTGCTATATCTGTGAACTAACTTTTCAAACTCGAGACATTGCGACGATCAAACAGCCATCCTCTGCCAGCTCAAGTTCGAATTTGGATTCTCCTTCGAGTTCATTTTCGCTTCCAACCGTAATTAGTTGATGGGCCAGTACCGAAGACGAAATTAGCTCGCTAAAACTTTCGACAGCCATCTGAAGTCTCTTTTCAGGATCCCTGGAGATCCAGATTGTGACGTTGATCCTGTCCGAGATATGGAAACCGCTGTCCTTTCTGGCATTTTGAATCAGTCGAATAAGATCCCTGGCAGTTCCTTCGATTTCGAGTTCTATAGTAGGATTGGTATCGAGGATAACCATGCTTTTGAGATCTGACAGTACTCGGGAAGACTCAATATGGTTTGGCTTGATTCTTAATTCGAATTCTCCCGGATTTAGCTGGATTCCACCGGCTATAACGGATCCGTTAGTATCGAGATGCCAATCGTCTTGTTTTGAGGCTTTGATCACAGCTTGTGTTTTAGGTCCGAGCCTCGGCCCAACCGTACTTGGAATAATTCCTAGAGTCTGGGTTGCATATGGGGTCGAATCCGTATTCAGGGAAACTTTTTTGACGTTAATTTCCTCTGCAATAAGATCGAGATACGGTCTAAGTCTGTGTGAGTCGTCTGCCACGACAGTAAGTTCGGCGAGTGGGAGTCTGGCTCGTAGACCTAATGCCTTCCGGATTGAGTGCGCGTTCGAGCACACTTCTCTGACCAGGTCCATTTCGTATACCAGAGCATCGTCCGCTGGGAGTTCTGAAGGTTGCATCCAATCGGTTAGGTGTACGCTGCGGTTCCCAGACAGGCCCTTATAAATTTCCTCAGAGATCATTGGTAAAAGTGGCGCTGCAATCCTGACTAACGCGTCAAGTGCTGTGTGAAGAGTATTGTATGCGTCGATCTTTTCCTGGTTCTCTTCCTGACGGTCTGAAAGCGGCTTCCAAAACCTGTCCCTGGAGCGCCTAATGTACCAGTTGTTCAGAGCATCTATGTAGTTTTCGAGATAGGTGGTTGTGCTGTAAAGATCGTAATTATCCATACTTTGGGTGGTTAGATCTAGAAGTTGGCGGGTTTTAGCCAAGATATAGCGGTCAAGCACACCCTTAGCTGTGGTTTGTACCGAGCCTTTTATACCGTCCACATTTCCATATAGCGTTAGAAAGTAATATGCATTCCAAATTGGGTTTATGACCCGTTTTACTGAGTCCTGGATTGAGGTACGGTCTACCACGGCATCGTTTCCCCGCAAAACCGACGAGGAGAGAAGGAACCACCTCATTGCATCAGCCCCGATAGTTTCAAAGACTTCCCAAGGATCCGGGTAGTTGCCCAGCCTCTTGGAGAGTTTTCTGCCATCGTTGCCCAAAAGAATTCCATGCGCCATGCAGTTAGAAAAAGGAGGCTGATCGAAGAGTGCTACTGACAGGACATGGAGTGTGTAAAACCATCCTCTGGTTTGGCCGATGTATTCAACGATAAAGTCTGCTGGGAAATGTGACTCAAAGTTGTTTTTATTCTCGAATGGATAGTGAAGCTGTGCCCACGGCATGGATCCAGATTCGAACCAGCAGTCGAGCACGTCAGTTACCCGCCTCATGGTGGATTTGCCTGATGGGTCGTCAGGGTTGGGTCGTGTGATACCATCTATTTCCGGTCTGTGCAGATCTTTGGGTCTGACGCCAAAATCCTTTTCTATTTCGTCTAAGGAGCCATAGACATCAATTCTCGGGAAGTTTGGATCGCCGCTATTCCCCTTTTACAAAGATGCAGCCAATGC
>JAKBSX010000275.1 GCA_021844725.1 Actinomycetes bacterium
CGATCTGGAATAATATTGGCAGATAGGGGATAGTCGTCCATCAACCACGACAACGTCCGCTCATGGTCAACGACGTCGTCAATCTGGAGGTTCCCCGTTGGACCTTGGGTCCATAAATCCTCCTCGATCCATAATATCCAATCGAGAGTGTCCACGAGATTCAGGGTACCTCAAAAGGTGCCGAACGGAAAATTGAGGGGCGGGCCGCTTCTGGCCTGTACCTCTCGAATGACGGGTTAGCGTTTTTCAC
This sequence comes from Actinomycetes bacterium, assembly GCA_021844725.1. The sequence continues at coordinate 251 of JAKBSX010000275.1, forward strand.
GCTGCACCGCAAACAATAATGGTGCGGAGAGGTGGAATCGAACCACCTGCGCTCACTCTTGGAAGGCAACACATCTACAAACACGCTCATCTCTCGTTTGGGTTGGAATTTTTTTCTCACCAGAGCTCCGCAGGAACGCAATTCCGCACCAAACACATGCCACTACTGCACTGCACATAGCGATTGAGTTTTCCATAATTTCCTCCATTGCGATAGATGTTGCACAAGGAACAGAAGCGAGGATTTCCAACCCAAACGAGATTGCAACGTGAATTTCAATGTGTGCCTTTACCTCCAAGTCGGTAGTGTTAACGTCGACCAGAACAACGCTAACGTAAAATTGAGGGGCGCCGATAGGCGTCCCTCTCGAATGCCGGGTTAGGCATTTTTTTGTTCATTTATCAACGGAATTCCTGCCCATTGTCCCATTTTCTTTTCGTGCATGACGCCCGCCAGTTGAACTACTGCGCCAGCATTCGGTGTGATATGCACAATGAAAGGAAACCCGGGAACAGTTCCTTTCTCTACGCCTATTAACTGAGCGTTGAAAGTCTCGCCATTGCTCAACTTGATTCCCTTGTTGAAACCGGTGTTGCAAAAATTGCCCGACTTGTACTCAAAGCGAACCTCGGGCTCCTCATTTTTTACCAAGAACAGATAATTGGATATAGGCTCAAGATAATGCTCGGCGTGACACTCAACAATAGTCTTTGCACCGTCTTGATGCACATAGGCGCGAAGATTAGAAAACTCCTGAGGGCCACTAGAGAACGTATTTCGACCTTGCGAGACATCAACGATCTGTCTTAACGCCACCTCCAAACCCTGGCCGAACAAGTCAATGTATAAACTCTGAAGCAAAATGGGTGGCATAAAACAATCATCAAGCTTGACCGGGATTAGCTTCGCTTCACCCTTTGCCATTTTCAGCACTGCGTTCTGCCATTCAAGCTTGACCATATTGCTCTGTAAGCTGTTCTTCGAGACGAAGAACAAAAACAATTTACATGCAGCCAGACCTTCATTCATCTTGTCGACTATTCCATCTCCTGGCTGAATAGACCATGAATCATAGAAAACTTGGTCTTGCCCAAAGATATCTTTCAAACGTAAAGCGACTTGCTCTACAAGGATTTTGTCTTTGTGATTATGTGAAAGAAAAATCAAAGCGGGTCTCCGAATAGTGCCTAACGTAATTTAGACAGCACCCATGCCGCTCTACCCACATCGTCTAAATTGCGTATGCCCGACCGGGCCGCCATCCCACTGAGCATCGTCCCTCCCCTTCCTGTTTAGGGCAACCTAAAATATTCCGGTCGTCCTCATAACTATTGAGCTAATACACCACCAAAAGCTGCCTGTTGCAGAAATGCCGAACTTGATCATCAAAGTATTACAATATAATGTGCGCTTGCAGTCTCTTACTGTCCATGGCCACCACCTTTGCTGAATCTACCGCTTTCCTTTGTCGGTCGGCAAGCATCGCCGCTATGTGTCCCCCTCCTTCCACGTAGATCCTTGGCCTGTACCCCTGATCGCTGGGCGTCATCTGATAGACTGGCAGGCCAGGAGGTCGTCGATTGCCAGACCCAGTGTCAGAGAGTAACCCTGATCTCCGCAAGATCATCCATGTGGATATGGATGCCTTCTTTGCGGCGGTAGAGCAACGCGACAAGCCGGAGCTTCGCGGTCTGCCTGTCGTCGTCGGTGGCGATCCCAAAGGACGGGGAGTCGTTGCCACCTGCAGCTACGAGGCCCGACGTTTCGGGATTCATTCTGCCATGTCGGCGGCGCGGGCACGGTCCCTCTGCCCCCAGGCGATATTTGTCCGCCCCCGTATGGAGGCCTATCGAGAGGCTTCCCGGCAGGTCATGGGAATCCTGCGCAGCTACACACCGCTGGTGGAGCCCCTGTCGTTGGATGAAGCCTTTCTTGACGTGACCGCTGCTACCGCCGGTGGCACCCTGGCGGTCGAGATCGCCCGTGAGGTCCTGGACCGCATTCATCGAGAAACGGGGTTGACCGCTTCGGCGGGAGTCTATTACAACAAGTTGCTGGCCAAGTTGGCCTCCGACTGGCGAAAGCCTCACGGGTTGTTCGTCATCCCGCCTGAACGCGGGCTCGACTTCTTGGCGCCGCTGGCCGTGGGCAAACTGCATGGGGTGGGCCCGGCCACCGTAAAAAAGTTATCCGCGATGGGTATCGAGACCATCTCGGATCTGCGGACCATGCCGCGGGAAATTTTGATGGCCCACTTCGGTAAGGCTGGAGCCTGGTTTTACGAAGTAGCGCAGGGGATCGATGGGCGGCTCGTGCAACCGACCCGCCAGCGGAAGTCAGCGGGGACCGAACGAACCTTCTCCAAAAACCTGGAGGATCGAAGCGTCATGCTGGCTACTCTTCAGGAAATGGCCGCGCAGGTTGCGGCCCGTCTCCAGGTTCTCGCCTTGGTGGGCTACACGGTGAACATCAAAGCACGTTTTCCCGACTTTACCACGGTCACCCGAGCACATACGGCGACCGAGGGCATCGGGACCACGGATGCAATCGCGACATTGTTACCGGAGTTACTCGACCGAGCAGTTCCCAAGAGCGCGTCCGTGCGGCTGCTGGGGATCACCGTGAGCGGCTTGGTCCACGTCCAGGCAGCGAGCCGGGTAGCACACCAGATGAGCTTGCTGGACGAAATCCTCAACCCGCGGTAAGAATATGGCCAGGGAATGGGCGGTGATGCAGCGTAACCGGACCTTCCCGGCTAGCTTGGGGAGGGGTAGTATTGGATAATTCTAGGATACATCAGAGTTTTCCCGACCCGCCGGTCTTTCCATTAACTATTAGGCCTCAGAGGTAGCCATGGGCACATACACAGACTTTTCGGTTGCCGGTTATCCGCTAATCAATAGCAAGAATGCTGTAGTTCCTGAGGTAATGACTGTCTTCCGTGAGGGCGATAAAAGGGTTTTTAAAAGAAGGCTTGGTGACAGGAACCCCCTTGTTTGGGGAGATGCCTTTGCGGACGCAGCGGACGAAAATGAAACCGCCATTTTTTACGTCTGTAGTACCGATAACGTCATAGCACGCTTGGAAGTAATGGGTTTCACAATCAATAGAGTTCGTCACGACTTCGAGAAACACCGCCAAGTTGAAGTTGCGATGTATCAGGAATGGGCAGATGCGAAACCTCATCCACCATGGTTCGCGGACAAGGCCACCCTCATCGCGTCACTCTCCTTCGACGAGTATCTTGACGGGCTGCGTCATGTACTGGCGGAAGGGCTCAGGCCGAAACCCTTCGATGACAATGAAAAGCCAGAATTGTCGTCAGTTGTCCGCTACATTCTTGATGACAATGACGACTATCTCCTTGGTTTCTTTTGTTCAGACATTCGCTGTCTTATCCGATCTGTATGTGAAATTGCGCCGAAGCCAAGTGAAGTAATACAAGACATAACTGACTTAGTCGAAGGGGGATATTACGCACCCGATGAGCCAGTTTGCCAGCAAGCAATATACTTATTGATGCTTGGTCACCTTGAAAACTCAAACATAATTGTCCTTACAGAAGGATCGACCGATACTCAGGTGCTCCGCGCCTCACTCAAGCTGCTGTATCCCCATTTGTCCGATTACTATTCATTCTTAGACTTTGAGAACACCAGATTTCCAGGTGGTGCCGGACAGCTTGCATCGCTTGTAAAAGGGTTCGCGGCCGCAGGTATAGGTAACCGGGTCATAGCTGTATTTGACAACGATTCTGCTGCACGAGATGCAATGAGGTCGCTGACTCAACTGCAACTTCCAGCAAACATTGCCGTTGTTAGTTATCCAGACATCAAGCTGCTACGCAGCTACCCTACCATTGGCCCGAGCGGGAACATTAACCTAGACGTCAACGGTCTCGCAGCAGGCATAGAGTTGTACTTCGGCTCCGATGTGCTTCGCAGCTCTGACGGATCGCTGGCACCCGTACAGTGGAAAGGATACGTTCCATCAATAAGTAGCTACCAGGGAGCGGTCCTTGGCAAGAGCGAGCTTCAAGCAGTGTTTCATCGGAAACTGGCCGGAGCGAAAAACAACCCTGAAGAACAAGCTCATCAGGATTGGACCGGAATTGATGCGATTCTTCGAGTCATCTTTGGGGCTTTTAGAGATGAAGCCTAACCAGTCGCTACACCCGACGGGCTATAGCAATCTGAGGTCACCGCTGCCTGCGGGCGAACACTAACGTTGGACCTCTAGAAAAACAACAATTCATTTTGTTATTCAGAGTTTACTAAATGACGGACCATACATTATGAATGAAGGAAATGGACGGGATGACTTTTCGAGATCAACAGTGGAATCAATTGCCAAACGATCCGGCTATATTTGTGCTTACCCTAGTTGCAAACGAATGACGGTTTCCGGGTCAAATGATCGAGATTCAGGTCTTACGATGACTGGTGTCGCGGCGCACATTACTGCTGCGTCCGAAAAAGGGCCTAGATATGATCATAATATGAGTCAAAAAGAGCGTGCAAGCGAGATAAATGGAATATGGACCTGCCAGATTCATGGCAAGTTTATCGATGACAACCCGAGCAAGTGTTCGGTTGAAGAGCTTCGCCGATGGAAATCGCAGCATGAAAAGTGGGTGTTTGACAGAGTCGAAAGCGGATTAGAGTTATTCAGCCGTGGAGTGTGTCGCTTGAGTTTCAGTAAGGTTTATCCATTTGTTGGTGAATTTAACATTCCGGTTGGTCGAAACAATGTCCTTGTAGGTGATATTGAGTTAGGTATAACGTTTTGCCAGATATTGTCTGCGCTATCTGGCGGGGAAAATTGGAAAAAAATTAAATATTTGTTTGATTTTTCAACTCGTCTAGGATGTTTCCCATATATCGAGCTATCACATCAAAGTGATAACGGTACAACAAGAGTTAAGATCAGCCGGCAGAACATGGCTACGGGGAGAAGAAAGGCTGATAATGCCCGTCAGAGGGTTCATCGAAGGGTTT
>JAKBSX010000276.1 GCA_021844725.1 Actinomycetes bacterium
TGTTGAGGTCGGGAGCGATGATTTTTTTTTGCCTATGAACGAACATGAAAATGGGGCTGAAGCCTGCCCCTATCCCAAGAGGCATCACGTGGTGTATTATGTCGATTTTTTTATTGCGAATAATTTTTAGACCTGTAATAAACAGCTTGCCATAAAAGAATAAATCACTTTTAAACGAGTAATCATAGCCAGCATGTAATGAAATTAGACTATTTTTCACTGGCGATTGAAGCCTCTCTATGACTTTGTTATCAATCTCGCCAACGACACTAATAACGTTTTTGAAACTTACAGTCACTGATTGCATAATGTTTATTGCCCACGCACCTTCAGAGGCCACTCTATGTATGTTACGATGTACGGGCAGTAACAATATGTTTGGCTCGATCCTTCTCATCGCATCCAGTAGTGTCTACGCCTATATTACAATAATTTACATCGAGTCGGCTTGGGATAATAAAAAAAAAGGAAACGGTCAGTTTCCATCTTTATTCTGTCAACGCCATTTAGGTCACTACCGTTAGTCACTACCGATCGTGCATGCGAATTGAGGTAATGCAATTGGGAATCTCCCTATGCCAGCAGTTCACAAACGGGAAATATCAGAAAGCAACAGCGGTCTCAAAAACGATGCAGAGAGTCTAACCATATACTGACACCATATCATTATACTGTTTTGAAGGTGGCTCCTAATATGACAGCCATAGATATAACGCTCATCCTTTACCAGCGGAGCTCAAAATTTGAGGTGATGAATGCTGTTTACACCGATCTCTATCATGGTTTCATAGATTTGGGATTAAAACCCAATGTCGTTGAAATCAAAGATCCACAACTTGATGCATCTCCGTTTGCCCCCGACTTCCCTCTTCAAAGGATTGATGCGGATGAACTTGACGATTTGCTTAACGACAATTGCCAATTTCTCACAGACGATCATCATTCAACGATCAGACTTTTAGGAGGCTCCAAGAGAAAGATCGACAACCTCACCACCTGGGTAACTTATTTTTATGGCCAGAAATTTATCTTTGAGCAATACAGAAACCTGCCTTATGCCCTCAGTTACAGGGAAAGGCTTAAACACAGTGTCGTGGGGCTTATGCCGCCTCTCTTTTCAATGAAGGGAGCAAGATGGTACGTCGGTGGACTTGCACGAACACAAATTCTCGCACAGAGCCTCTGGACCGGTCTGCTGCTCAATAGGGTATATATGCTGAAATGCTCAGGAGTGATTTACATCCCTGTGGATCCAGCACACTATGATTTTTCACTGGATAATCAAAGAGCACTGAAATGTCTGATTTTCTTTGGCAACAATTATGATACTGATTTAAAACAACTGAGTGATACCGTTGGATTGATTCAGACCATCGTTCCAAATATAGAATTTGAGGCTTTCGGAAATTACGACCAAGCAGCTTTGTTCGAAGAAAATACAGACATTCAGATTAGATTCCATAATGCAGTGGACAGAAGACGTTTGTCAGAAATATACAACAGTTGCCTCTTCACCATCTGCTCTGTATACAACGGTAATTTCGAGAAGGTTCCTATCGAGAGTTTATTAACAGGCACCCCTGTAATTTCATATCTACAACCATTTATGGAGGTTACTGGTGAGACGAGTCTTGTCGCAAATATTCAGAATGCGGGTGAGGTGCGGAGTAAGGTTCTAAAATGGGTAAATAATGACTTGTCCCTTGAGAAGAGACGATTAAAAGAGAGAATACTTTCTTTCATGGGACACAGGAAAGTAGCAAATGACTTTATAATGCACTTGACCGATTTCACACAGGAATAGGACCTGAAGTGTAATGAATTCTGAGTTTGTAGTTCTGTGTCATAAATCAAGTAAGCCGTTCTCAATTTTATAGCTGAAATATGATGTTGTCGCAACAGATCTGAAACGTCGATTTATGCCGGTTCCAAGCGTGCCGCCAACATAGTCTCCCAGACGGTAATTTATGAATGTATGTCGCCCATTCTTATTCAGTCGTATTGAAATATCTGAGTCCTCTTCACCATTTATATAAGTCTCATCAAAAATCAGACCATCATGGTCAGCTACAAATCTACTACTAAGAATCATAAAGTCCTCTGTCAAGATTATTTCCTGAACAACATTGAAGAGATGTTTCGTTATGAACGTCCTCTTCTTGAACGATTTACCAACAATGGGCATATACTGTTTACCGCAAAATTTCTTTATCAACCTGTAGAGTTCTTTATTCCAATGGCCCGTAATATTCATCAGTATGCGATAGAAAAAGTTTGGCGTTCCGACGAATCCTGGATTAGAGTGATACTTGCCGGGTGGGTGAGTAAATATGGTATCAAATTCTAGCGGATTCAACTGCTTGAGTTGATTGACAAGCATCGATACGTCGTCAATCTTAAAGACATCGTCGCTTGAAAAAACAATCCATTTAGGATCATACTCCAGAGCTTTTTTCATTCCCAGATTTATGTTGTGCGCGGAATTGAAATATGGATCGTCTCTACCTCCACTTTCTACAAAGATTATGTGTAACCCATTGAAAATATGCTCTCTGCACTCTGTGGCATATTTTCCATGAAAATCCGCAGTTGTGATGACCACTATGATCTCCCTATCACCATCCACTTCGTGAATATAACCGGGACTCTTCGGTCTTTCCCTCATCCATTGAATGAGTTGTTCCCTGTTGTCAAAGTAGGAGTAGAATTCAATAACCTTCATAGGATCAGTGCTTGTAAAGAGATCATTCATGTGATCGGTCGTGCGCTGCCTTGTACTTATGTGTTCAGTCTCGGTCATTCTTTACCGTAGAAAAATATGAATTTATCTGCGTTTCGGTTGTCAATACTACATCGGCGTTTTGATAAAATGATTTATACCACTCAACCGTTAGCGTGACGATTGCATCCACATCATAAATTGGCAACCATCCTAATTCCTGTTTTGCTTTGCTAATATCAAGTTGTAGGAAATCTGCCTCCTTCGCATCCGTGCTTCTTTGAACCTCGTAGTCTCCTTTTCTCCAGCACTCTATAAATTTGTCTGTCAATTCTTTAACAGTTATCATCTTCTGATTATTTGGGCCAAGATTCCACGCACCTGAATATTTTATGCTTCCCCACATTCTTTCAGCAAGCATAAGCATGCAACGTACGGGTTCGAGGACATGCTGCCATGGCCTGACTGCATTTGGGTTTCTTATTGATGCTGTGCTCCCATCCACAATACTCCTGACAAGATCAGGTACGATTCTATCTTTTGCCCAGTCTCCACCTCCTATGACGTTTCCTGCTCTGACTGAGGAAATTCCGACACCAGCATCTGAAAAATAGCTACCCCTGAAAGAGGTAACGGCGATGTCCTGGCAGGACTTGCTGGCGCTGTATGGATCCTTGCCACCTAGGGAATCGATTTCCCTGTATGGGTAAACCCATTCCTCATTGCGGTATGCTTTGTCGCTGGTAACCACCACAATCGACTTCACCTTGTCTGTTTTCCTCAGACAGTCAAGAAGATTGACTGTGCCAATCACGTTGACTTCGAATGTATCCACAGGATTGTCGAATGATTCCAGAACAAGCGGTTGGGCTGCAAGATGGAATACAATCTCTGGCTGGAACTCAAATATTGTCTTCCGCAGCAAATCGCTCTGACGGACATCTATTCTCAAATCCTTTATTTTTCCGCCGAGGTTTAAAACATCAAACATGTTGGGTTTCGTCGGCGGATCTAGTGAACATCCGCAAATATCGGCATTCATCATCTCAAGCCATTTGGTGAGCCATGAGCCAATAAAGCCGGTATGTCCTGTGATTAACACTCTCTTGTTTCTGTAGAACTCACTTAGGTTTGACATAGTTATGCATCTTCAACGTATCTCTGGCAGTCTTGTAGATATTCGCAGCGTCGATACCGTACTGCTTCAGCATAAAGTCCCTTGTGCCATAACTGTGAAGATACGGTTCGCTTATCCCGAATGGCACGACTTCACCCTCAATGCCATTCCTGGAAAGGGTTTGAAGTGTTAGGGAGTACAGTCCTGTCCCGACAAGGTGTTCTTCAATCGTCAATATGAGCTTCTTGTCCTGCGCATGCCTGATCAATGAGTTTTCATCGAACGGTTTGAGTGTATGGTAGTCCAGGATCGTCGTCGAATAGCCTTCTTCTTCCAGTAGCTTGGAAACCCCGATAGCTTTTTCCAAAATGCTACCCGTGGATACAATCAGTACATCTTCACCCTTGCATATTTCAAGTGCCCTGCCTATTCTCAACTCATTGTGTTTGCCGTGCAAGATTGGCTCACCGTTTCTTGCGAGGCGCATGTAGGATGGCCCATTAATTGAGTGTAATTGCCTCATCTGTTCGGCAACCTCATTCGGGTCAGAAGGAGAAAGTATAGTCAGATTTGGGAGTGAACACAATATTCCATAATCCTCAATTGAATGATGAGTGAAACCCGCATCAGAATATGAGAAGCCCGCACCTACTCCCACTAGCCGTACAGGGAGATTCTGGTAACAGATATCATTCCTCAGCTGTTCGAAGGGGCGATAGATGAGAAATGGGATTATCGAATATACGAAAACGTTTCTTCCAGTTAATGCCATGCCAGCCGCCGTTCCAAGCATGCTCTGTTCCGCGACACCCATGTTGATGTATCTGTCAGGGTGCATCTCCTTGATATTCTCAAAAACAGAAAAGCCCAGGTCTCCTGTGAGCAGATATGTATTTTCGTTTTTCATCAAGACCTCAAGTTCCCTGACAAAAGCTGTTCTCATCGGCGCACTTCCAGTTCTCTGATGAATTCATCGACGCTCGTGTCGGACGGCGATCTGTAGTGCCATTCAAGTTTGTCTTCCATTGCTTTGATGCCTTTGCCTTTGACAGTGTCTGCAATGAAAAGCGAAGGTTTTCCGGCTTCAAGAGGTATTCGTGAAAAGGATTGCTTCATCTCGCTGTAATTGTGCCCGTCGATTTCAGCAACAGACCAGTTGGAGGAAGAAAATTTTGCCTGAACAGCCTCTATCTTCTGTATGTTCGATGTTCTCTCAAAACCCTGTAGACCGTTATTGTCCACTATGGCCACCAGGTTGTCGAGTCCCATCCGACCTGCAAAGTTGGCCGCTTCAATTGTTGAGCCCTCCTGGCATTCACCATCACTCAATAGAACAAACACCCTCTGTGACTTCTTCATTTTCATCAGAGAGTAGGCTATGCCGGAGCCAATCGGAAGACCATG
>JAKBSX010000277.1 GCA_021844725.1 Actinomycetes bacterium
TTGACACTATGATAGTCAATATCATTAATTTACAAATACGAAACTCTAGCTGATTCACGACGAAGAATGAACTTTAAATTTAGCTACGACCTAAGTTAAAGTTCTCTCCAGTAGGAGGGTACTGTACATTTACTACCAGGGAAATGTCTCGGAAGACACATTTCCATTCGGCGAGTGATTGCTACTTGTTTTCAGCTCATGCCGGAATGCTGACAAAAATACCCTTCGTCGCTCGACCGGACTCAGTGCACAGGGTCCCGGCTCATAACCTTTGTCGTCTGAAGGGGATAGGAGTACGCGGTATTCGTACATAGAGAAGTGTGAGTCAATGATTTTTCCATGACATGTGAGTCGAAGTTACGTGATAATGACTTTAGACTCGGATTGTAGTCGTGTTAGCAGTCTTACTAATACAACTAGCACAGAATAAAAGATTATGGCCAGAAGTCCTCTACCGCCAAATATACTGCCGCTGTAACGAATGACAGCATACTGTATACATGAGCTTAAGAAAACACCCATTATCAGCAGGCTATAATTGCTTCCGATCAAATCTATGACAAATTAGAGGGGAAATCCAATATTTATGGATACCTGCAAGCCTGGTTTTGAACAGTGGTAAATTGAGAGCAGAGATTATGTGTTCCCTATTGCGAAGGTATGTTATTCGGAAGAGAGAAGGAATCACATATTCGAAAATAAGCCCTGCGTAAAGAGCAGCAATTGTTCGTCTCTTTACACTATCCTTAGGTTCGAGATCGTTAAATAATATGAAGCCGAAGAATGGAAGAGATAAGGCTGCTATCGTAATCAGCTCGGATCGATACAATTCTAAGGCAAACACATCTTTAGCGTTTCGCTGCAAGAATCGCATAATCAAAAATGCGAATCCAAGCAGTACATTGTGTTTTCCGATAAAGTGCAAGTGGCTCAGTTTTCCGGGGAATACCTGAGCAGATGTTGCCTTCCACAGGTTTTCTATGAGATCAAGTGCCAGAAGGGAGCCAGCACCAAAAATCAGAATATACTGAGGAATAAGGCCTAAGTTGCGAAACCCTTTCAATATTTCTCCTATCGATCGGTCTATCGGTTGCATCAGCAGTAACAGTTTTTGTCGCAAGGAATTAATTTTTGCGTCCTCATCTTCAAACGAGTACAGTAATTGTGGCCCCGAATTCTCAATTTCGAATCCTGAAAAAGTGGCCGAATTCGTAGATTTCAAAGATTCCCTTGCTGCTGCATCTAATGCTGTAGTCCCAAATCCATACATCTCATCATGATGCGAGGAGCGATCCATATTTTGTTTAAAATTCATAGAACGCGGTTTTCTGATAGAGAATCGTATTCCAGCGCCGGCCAATCTGACCAGCTCTTCGACATTTTTGCCAGAAAGTGGCCTTCTCGGATTCCCCGTTGTACGACGGCGGTCAACAGAATTATGCATAATTTCCTTTAAGCGTTTATTTGAAAGGACACCTAGCTTCTTTACCACAAAATGCCGCTTCTCCGAACGTCTAGCCCCAGGTAGATACTCTTGTGCAGAAACGCGGAGGACGCCATGTCTATTCACTTCAAATGTGACCTCAATCTGCGAAAACTCTTGGTTGATAAGACCCGTAAGTTCAAACCTGCCGATTAACATATTCATGGAAGCGTATTTATGATCGCCCTCGTAAACTTTAATAATAGCTTTGCTCTGTCCAACTTGAGTCGTCGTAAATACAAGAGATCGGGAGGTAGGTATGACAGAATGTCGATGGAGTAACTTGATCATAATGCCAGTATTCGTCTCAACTCCAAGGGAAGAAGAGAGCACGTCCACAAAAACTGTTCCCGCAGGCCCTCTAAACTTATCGAGTTCTTTGTTTTCGTCGATTCGTCGTGAGGGAGCTGATGGACCGGTTCGCTTCTCCTGCACTGTGGTCGCCGGCTCTCGATCATTGTCGGAACGCGGCTCATCAGCATTGGACTGCTCATTACCATCCTCCAGGGAAGCTTCATCACTGGTGTATGAGAGTTCCGCGTCATTGTATGAGTTCTCCTCGGAATCTTCATACTCACTTTCCGAAATCGCAAACATCGAGTCATCGTTGCTATTTTCGTCTTTAGTTTGACGGGAGACGGTCTCCGTGTCGGCCTCACGGAAAGTGTTCCGATCGTCTACCTTGCTCGTATCCTCTACAGCATCAGCCTTATTTGGAACGTCCACCGCCCGACGGAGTATAAATTCTAGACGAGGAAGGTTGCTGAACAGTGTGCTAGCTGATCGAGGATGAGCTACGAAAGGGAAGTGACTCCGATTCGTGAAGAGCAGCACTCCTCCAAGCAGAGTGACGACTCGGGAGAGGAGAAGGAGGGTGTCCCTGTACGCAAACGGGTCCTTCGGACGAGCAACTCCGTAGAATATGCAGCTTTGGGATACGATCAGTCCAGCGAGTACGGGACCCACTCCATGTATAAGATTAGCGTATTCTGAATAAGAATTCTGACTCAAAGCACAGGCGAAGCCCATATCCCACAGCTCAAGTACTCCGTATATGGAGTGGAATAGAGAAGAGATGAGAATATCGTCGGCCCTGGCGTAAGAGAGGAGCTGAATGATATGAGGGAATACGAAGATGCTCAGGATCAAGTTGAAGGTCACAAAGCTGGAGAGTAGAGTGTAATTGAAGCGGCTCCGTTGCCTGGTCCGACTGAGGCGATGAGCAAGGAATAGGAAGGTAGGGAGGACGAAGAGTATCTTGACCTGTGGAACGGTCTCGATACCAGTGGAGTAGAGAATGAGGTTGTCCTTAAGGTTGCGACTAATGCATGTCATCACCACCAGGAGAAGGCGATTGAAGCCGTTCACGACAGATGTTCTTTGAGATGATGGACTGGGCGCCGAGCCATGTGAGGATACCAAGGGCGATGGTCGACCTTGTCCAGGGTGGACGATGGCGAGGACGCTTAGTGTCTTTGGAAGCTTGAAGGTTGGGTCAGCTCTCTGGGTCAAGTCCACCGGAGCCTTGCAGCAGACCATGCCTGTCGCAATGGACAGCAAGACCAGGGTGAGCGGAAGAAGAGACATGGTCGAAGTCTCAGACAGTGTAAGTACTCGTCGGCTAGGAGTAACGTCAGTTACGTACTACGTGAGTGTAGTACGTTCGTGCTACTGAGAAATAGAGTTTCCGGGATCTTTTACATCAAATGCAAGGGTGAAGCAGAAGATATTGAACATACAAAAATAAGCTGCAGAAGCCTAGGGAAAGAAGCAGATGAATGGAAAGCTTTCTGATAATATTTTCTAGTAGTTGAGTACGTACGTGCTACTGAGAAGTTCAAAATCGACAAATGAATTCTTAAGTCCCAGAGTGAATCTATAATCTTCAGGGTGCAGTATATAAATGAAGTATGCATTCATTTAGCTCTCTAAAAGTTCCACTCAAAAATCTTTCATATGTCGTCATCGAAGTCGTATTTATCCCAAAACCCCTCCCCCTCAAAAATCATGTTCATCCCGTATCCCCTCACTGGGCTACTTGGAGACGTATTCCCCGTGGAAAGTGAATCATAAGAGGGGTCCGACTCCTGTGAAATAGTCGGTAATCGATTCGACGAAGACTGTGCATCGGTTCGTACTGAAATTTCGGCGTCACCACTCCGGGTCATATGAGCATCAGCTAATGAAGAATTTTGCATCACTTCTGATGGATTCCAATACTGGGCGCCTGAGCTAACCTTCGAATTCGGATTCTGAGCATATACTACGATGGGAGGCGCTTGTTGCACATTCGCTATCATTTGGGTTGTCGGCAGAGCCAATTTCGCTCCTGATTCGTACACTGCCCTCAAGATTTCAATATTGGCGATTTCTTGTAGGTATAGGAATTCATCTAGACTCTTCGTCGCAAAGTATGCCAGTATTTCAATTTCCAGACAATATTCCCCGAATCCAACGAATGAAACGCGAAATGGTTGAGTGGTGTAATCTAACTTAGGAACATCCTGCAAGTTCTTTCGAACTTTCGATATTACATCTGAAACCCGACTAGAGTCCTGGAAACGAAGAGATATTTTTGTTTCTAGTTTGCGATGAGTGATCCTTTCCATATTTGTTACTGCAGCAGCGACGAAATGTGAGTTAGGAATATATGAGGGCCTTGTGTCCTTCCCACGAATGCGAGTTTGCCCCTACAAGAAAATTAGCCCGATCATACAAAAATTTTAACGAGAATAGTTGCACTCAAAATGTGTCACCAGACTTACCCATCCTACACGTTCCACTCGCCCCATAAACTCTGAGTATCCGCAACGGAAAGTCACAAGGTCTCCAGGAGTGAAAGGCTCATTAAAAAGCAACATAATTCCACCTTAGTATACGTTAGTTACAACAAGTGTGTGCCTAGACCAAATACCTAAGAAATTTCCAGCAATATCCTTTGCACTCAAACCCAGAGCCAACCCCCCAATACCACCAAAAGCCAAGATGGAAGAGAGAGATACTTTCATGTAGGTGGCAACCATTTCACAAGCGACAAGAACCCCAACAATCCATATCAAGAATGAAGTCGCCTTGTGCAATACATATTTTTGTCTTTTGTTCTCCCCTAACTCAGGAGCATACATATTAATAAACCTTCGAGAAAACAAATCCAAAAATTGAGCTAAAATAGAAAAGTAAGATTCTATAAACTTCATAAGTTCATTATATCTTACCAGCAAATAACGCATACGAGACTCGACTGATGAGGGTAGCGAAATCATGGCGAATACGGAACCCAATTTTGTAAAGGATTTCACAAGCCAATTCGGCGATGTAATTAAACATCATCAGTTTCGCCAAGACGCCATTTCTTTCTTCTATGAAGCCTAAAATTGATTTTTCAAAAGGTAGAGGGGTTCCTAGTGCAAAAACTTTCCAAAAAAATGTTTGTCCAAAGTGTAATATACGCAACACACGTTTATAAGTGAGTTGGAACATGAAGAACATGAATAAATCAAACGGATAGAGAGCATGAAGGAAGGATTTCATCGGAGACGGTATACGCTGGTAAAATTTAAGCAGGAAATGCGGCAAAATATGTTTCTCAGCTGCTAACTCAATCAGCTTCTCCGAAGACAAGACATTGCCGATGTCCAGCAAGGTAGGGGGCGGTGAGGGTGGAATCTCAGCTTCATAAATCTTCTTAAACAGGAATAGTCGTTGGAGGGATGGAGAGTTCTTGGCAGTGCGAATATTTTGTAAGGAGTGGATACA
>JAKBSX010000278.1 GCA_021844725.1 Actinomycetes bacterium
CAACCATCTTGCGTTGCCCTCCTGATAGGCTCCCGGCAGGCTCGTTTAGCCTGCCACCTAATTCAGGGAACAGTGCGAGCACTGTCTCAAGGCCCGCATCGAAGGACCTGTTCCGATTTGTCATTGCACCAAGCTGTAGATTCTCTTTAACACTGAGTGATGGGAAAATACCCTGTTCGCTCATGAACGCCAGACCCTTGCGTGCTCTTTTGGCAGTGCTCGCCTTGGTTACGTCGTCTCCAAAGAGCGAGACGGTGCCGCCGGAAGTGGGTAGTAGACCTACAATGGCGCGCAAGAGCGTTGACTTTCCTGCACCGTTGGCTCCAAGAATCACTATAGCTTGCCCTAGATCGACTGTCAGGGAGAGTTCTCGTACCACAGCCATACCAGAGTATGCAATTGTGACGTCTTTGACTTCAAGAGCTGGAGCTGCCACCAAGAAACACCTTCTTCACCTGTTCGTCTTGCAATGCCGAGGCGAGTGAGCCAGCGAAAATTTCTTTGCCGGCATTTAATACAAGAACTCGGTCTGCTACTCTGTCCAGAAAGCCTAATAAATGCTCAACAACTACTAGTGATCGATCATCAGCGATGTTACGCAGGAGATGAGCTATGCCATCTAGTTCAGATGGCATTAGACCTGCGGCTAGCTCATCCACAAACAATACACGAGGCGACATTAGCAATGCGCGACCCAGATCGAGCATCTTTTTGTGGGTCGAATTTAGGCTTCCTGCTAGTTTGTCTATCACCTCGTTAAGTCCTACCAATTCGGCAACCTCAGCGATCCCTAAAGTGACCGTAGATGCATGGTTCAGTGCAACTTCAAAATTCTCTCGCACGGTTAGGTCGAGGAAGGGTTTTGGTATTTGAAATGTTCTATTGATGCCGGATCGAGCTAATCTATCGGCGCGCATGCCGGTCACGTTGTTGCCTTCAAGCATCACGGAGCCGGCGGTGGGATGATAAAGACCACATATGGTGTTGATGACGGTGGTTTTTCCTGATCCATTCGGTCCTACGAGGCCGAGGACTTCGCCAGCATCGAGTGAGAATGATACTCCGTCGACGGCACGCAGGCCACCGAAGGCTTGTGAAAGTCCTGTTACTTCTAAAACATGTTCACTCATCAGTTGTCCTTTGTCGAGAAGCGAGTTGCAAGACTCTTCCCAAGCCCTACCAGTCCTCTCGGAACAAACAGCACCAGAAGTACAATGATAACTCCGTAGATCAGTTCGAAGTACTGTGGATTCGAGATGCCAACGGCTGAATAGACCGCATAGAGGATGATAGCTCCAAGGGTGGGCCCCCACAGAGAACCAGTACCGCCGAAGAGGGCGAATACGATTGCGAAGACCGAGATAGCGGAGCTAAAGACGGCGGTTGGGTAAAAAACTGAAGTTGCCCAGCCGAACAGGGCTCCAGCCATGCCGGCTAATCCTGCCGCTATTAGCCAGGCAATAGATCTTTGCCTCACCACATTTACGCCAGCCATAGCTGCAGAATAGGCGTCTTCACGGATGGCGAGGAGTGACATCCCGAATTTTGAGTGCCTTACGTAGTATACCGTGATTAGTGCGATGGCTATGAGGACGACTGCTGTAACGTAGAACTGTCCCGACGAGTAGACGCCGGCGAGATTTATGCCGAGCGTGCCATTTGTGATCGAACCTAATGAGGGGTTTGAGACTATATCCGCCAAAGCTTCTGCACCTGCTAAGGTGGCGATTGCGAAATAAGCACCCTTCAGGCGAAATAGCGGCATGAAGATGGCACCGACTATCACCCCACCAAGACCACCGACAACTACGCCAAGTACAGCAGGGATGTGAAAGTCAAGTATGGCAAGAGATCCTGCGTAGGCTCCGGCTCCGAAGAAGCCGAAATAGCCGAACGGGAGATAGCCAGTGAAGCCATACGAGACATTTATTCCCTGCGCTAGCACCACATAGACCATCATGTAGACCAGTAAAAGTTCATTGTTGTAGAATTGCACGGCAAGTGCAAAGAACAACACTGGTAACACGATTCCCAATAGGTCAATCAGCTTCTTGCGGTCGCTCAGGGTGGTTGAGATGAGACCAGCTAGGGATCTCCGTGATGTAGATGGCTCTTGCTGAGCCGCCACGATGTCAGACAACTCGAGTCCTCCTGCCCAATAGCCCTTGCGGACGTATCAACATCGTGCCTAGAACCAGAACGTAGGGAACCAGGTCCGACCAAGAAGGCACATAAACCTGGGCTAGTTGATACACTATTCCAAATAGTAGTCCTGCCAGGACGGTCCCGATCGGATTTCCGAGGCTACCAAAGACAATTATTGCAAACGCGATAATTGTCAGACTTACACCTTCCGAGGCCTGGACTCCGCTGAAGATGTAGACAGCCATCACGCCACTGACCGCTGCTAAGGCAACTCCAACACCAAAGGTTATCGCAGATACTCGGGTAGCGTTTATGCCAACTGACGCAGCTTCATCAGCGTCAGCCATTATCGCCCTCGTCTGCCTACCCAGTCTGGAGCGGTATAGATATAGGAAATAGATCAATAGTATCGGTATGGCCACTGCGGCAGCGATGAACCAATCTGATTGGTAGCTTTGCCCCAGAAACTGAATCGGGGCTGCGGGCAGGGAGCCTGATGGCATACTTCTCTCGTTGTTGCCAAAGCCCAGCGCGGCCAATGCCTCAAGAACCTCTGACACACCAAAAAAAAGTACGAGTGAGAGTGTCTCGAAGTCCTTTGCGGTTTTCAAACGAGGTATTAGGATGTAATACAGTATGTATCCAAGCGCTATTGAGAACGGGATTACTATGATCACGGCGATTATTGGGTTAATATGCAACCCGTAGTAGAGCTCCCAGGTAGCGAATCCACCGAGCATTATCATGTCACCATGTGCAAGGTTGATAATTTTCTGGACGCCGAATACTAGGTTAAGGCCCATTGCCATCAGGGCGTAAAACAGTCCTAGAAGAATTCCACCAACAATGGAATACTCGAAAAGCATCCCTCTCCGATCTAACGTTTAGGGGAGCACATAGGTACTCCCCTAAGCATGTCAATATTTAAGCAGCAGCCTATGGAGCCGGATAAACGGCTGAGGCGCTTGCTGAAGCTGTTGGATATACAACCTTCAACTTTACAGAAGAGGAAGTTGGAAAGAGCTGTGCCAATGGGAGTAGTTCGCCGACCTGGGCTCCTTCGGAGTTGATCTTGAAATTTCCATTGACTGTGTTCAGGGAGCCAGATACCTTGGTCAACGCGTTTCGCAGCGCTAGCTGGGAAAGTGAGGTAGCATTTTTCAAGGCTGCCTGGACTACTAGTCCTGTGTTGTAACCCAATAGTCCAAGGGTGTTATTTGCAGACGGATAGTAGGTCTTTATGTCCGCGAGTAGCCCCTTGGTGGTTAGCCCCTCTGATACTGAGGTGTAGTTGTTGAAATAGTTTGTTCCATAGGTGTAGGTGTACTCAAGGCCCTTCTTACCCACTTGATTTTGGAACAGTGATAGGAGCTGACCTGGGAAGACTGTGAAGGTCATAGGAAACTTTACGCCCGACGACTGCAATTGCTCCAAGAAGGCAGTGTCGTTCGGTTGGTAACCAAGTTCGAGAACCGCGCCTGGGTGAGTGGCCTGTATGGTCTTGATAAGGGTCCCGTAACTCGATGTCGAGGTTGGCACAGCCTGGTAATAACCTACTTTGACACCCTCAGCTGTTAGCTTGCTCTTCAATGTCTCGGCTTGGGACTGATCAAAGTCGTTTGAGTCGTAGACAATCGCGACGTTTTTGATTTTTTTGACCCCGAGATACTGAGCTAGAGGCGATGGCCAGATTGACGACTCGGGAAGATCGCACAAGACTATGTAAGGATTGTTTGGCGTGAAAAATGGAATGCCAGTTCCACTCTGGTCGAAAAGCAATTGTTTGTGAGCTTGAGCAATCGCTACCGCTGGAGCCGTAAGTACCGAGCCAAAGTCTGCTACGAGGATGTTGACTTTGTTCTGCGTAATCAGCTGGTTATACAGAACGGACGCAGTTGATGCGCTCGACTGATCGTTGTATGCGACCAATTTCAATGGGATTCGCTTGTGGTAGGCACCTACATACGCACCGCCCTTTTTGTTCTCTAGCTGGATCCATAGTTTGAGTCCGTCTAGTTCAGGCAGGGAACTCGTCGCGTAGGTACCGGTACCTGCGTATGCGGTGCCGATCGTAATGTCTTTCGGGGCTGACGATGTGGATGAAGACGATGTGGATGAAGACGATGTGGATGATGATCCGCAGGCTGCTGCCAAAAGCGACAAAGCAGCCAAGGACATAGACACCGCCATAGCCTTAGAACGAATGAGTTTCATATTTTCCCCCAGATTGTTCGGCTAACCTCTACGGTGGCTAGCAATTGCATATTCTATAGCCAGTTGGTCCGACCGAGTGATGTTCACGGCCTAGGTATTGTTTCTTTCATGAATGTTTCATGAAGTGTCAGATTCACAGTACAGTTGTAGATGCAGTTGCTCTTTCTGAGGGACTGTTGATTTAGTTGGGGTGGCGCTTCTCTTTGTTAGCTCGACTTTTGTATTTTCGCCGCTGGGTTGTAGGAATATAATTAACATGAGTCCGGATAGGGCGTCGAGTCTTTCGATTCGTTAGTCGTTTTATCTCGTGGTAGTTGCGGGCCATACCATTATCCTTTGTTGAATATCGTTGTCGGTGCGTTGAGTGTCGACTGCGTTTTAGCCGGATAGGTCGTCTTGGTTTGATCTGGTCTGAGCTGTGTGCTTGCGGGTGCTCGCTGCTCTACGCACAGGGACTAGGGCTGATTGCGTCGGTATTTGAGCAACCCTGGACCAGGTTCCTGTGGTCTGTCTCCTTCTTTCGTCGGCTTCGTCTCCTGGGCATGGATTCGCCTTTGAGTTCAGCGAGAATAGCGTTGTGTGCGAGCTGGTCCATAATTACATTGGCCGCTGGTCTCTCCTCAAGGCTCTCGCATCAGGCAGCGACTGGTGGTTGGGAGTAGATGACTAGCAAACCAAGCTCGTCGCGGTAATTGAACGGACCGAGGATCTCGCAAGAGTCAGTCGCTGATGCCAGAGAGACCCCTTCTTCGCCGAATGCATGGAGCGGTGTTTTGACCAACGTCGAGGCAAACTGTGTATAGATCGCATAGACCCTTGCTACGATTCCTGTCTTTGCTAAGAGCTCAGAGATCCTGCGATGGCACGCAACTACCAC
>JAKBSX010000279.1 GCA_021844725.1 Actinomycetes bacterium
GCCCTGGGCAGAGTGCAGTATCACCTGCGCTCTCCTGAGCGTTATCGCATTGTTTGTTTTCCTGGCAGTCCTGGACAGCTTCTTTCCTTCCTCGTTGTGCAAGGTTCTGACGTGCAGTGTCATGCACAGGTGTATGTGCAATCAAGGATTCAAGCGTTTCGGTCAAAAATACAGAAGTTCGTTATCGAATCAGGGCACTAGTTAATTATTAGAGAAAATAGATTATAAGGTAAGATTATTCCAACGGGCTATAAGTTCCACAAGGAATAGATTTCATAAAGAACGGGAGAAAACCCATCGATGACTCGTTTTAAGGGATGATTGTAGATAGCAAAAGTCCGACAGAATATGGAATTGCCCTTAGAGAATATAAATAGATGAGCAATGCTACTTGGATGTTCGTCAGACCTCTCACGTCCCGAAATCTAGCCCTCAATTTCTCAGGATAATAACGAGATGCTAATCTCGCTGTTAATCCATATTTAAAATACTTTTTGATGACAAAGGGGAGGTCTTTATCTTCGAGTCTCATTATCAACTCAGGTCGCAGCACCCCTACTGTAGCACCTTCTGTCATTGCTTCTATGAATATCATCCTGTGATCGCCATGAATAATATTTTCAACATCGCTACCAATTCGATGTTCAATCCTGGATATCACTGAACTAAGCAAACTTGAATCAAAGAATCTGGGCAATACGACTCCACTTAGATTTTCAAGCGATACCCTTATATTTCCTTCAGATAAATTCAATTTCATGTCTAAACTTGCTGCTTTTGCATAGATTGAGTTGCCTATGGATTTCTCAGCAATTACGACCATATCCTCCTTGAAAGATGAAAGCATCATCAGACAATTTTGGTGTAAAGTTCTTGTTGAATCTAATAATAGTGCCCTATCTCCTTTTGCCTCTTTATGGAGCAATATTCTAGCGCCCAGAAGTCTGGTCTTCTTTCTTATGACATGGGCACCAAATTCTCGCGCGATATCCCCGCCCACTCCTTCTGCGCTACTATCACAAACGACTACTTCATAATCCTGAAAGGTTTGCTCTCTTACTGACTCTAGCACGTTCAAAAGCGTCTTCTCACCGATCGTGGGGATCTCAATCGAAATCATTAATAACACATCAAGAATATTTGCTAATGCAATTCCTTTCGCCAAAGGGGTCGGCTTGACAAGTTAATTCCAGAAGCATCGTTTCCCAGTTGCGTGATGTCCTCCCCCACGAATATCCCTCCGCAGTTAATCGACAGGTTTCCGCCATCGAACCTTTCGCTTGGATCACTGACGATACAGCGTTTGACAAAGCTTTGACGTTGCCATCTTCTACCAATACCCCGTTCTTCCCTTCAACAACAGATTCACTTACTCCGGGTACTCTATAAGCTACTGTCGGAGTCCCAGCTGCTGCAGATTCTACAACAGAAAGACCCCAACCCTCCGAAAATGAACAATGTAGGTTCACCCAAGAAGATGAAACTATATCTGAAAGCCTCTCATCAGGAACCCTACCTACGAAACTGACATCCTTATGCACACCAAGTTCAAATGACAGGTTCTTCAGCAATGAAAGAGACGGACCATCCCCTATCATTGTTAAATGCACTCGGCAACCTTTGTTTCTGAGAATACTGAGTGCAAATAAAGCGTGTTCTGGTCTTTTATATGGGCGCATTCCGCCGAAGTAAACCATGCTCGGCTCCACTGTTTTGGCTCTGGGCCGAAATAGTTCAGTGTCAACGCCAGGAGGGATTCTTATTATTCTATGGGAGCCGACTCCTAATGAATTCAAATCTCTCTCAGAGCTGCTTGACTCGGTCACGAAGGGCCAAGTTTTATAGAAGAATGAATAATGCCTTTCGAGGAATGTAAGAGTTTGTGCCATATATGGTGTTACTTGTCCTTTGAGAGTCCTTGCATGCATATGCCTGAAGAAGACAACACCAGGTTTCTTTGAAAACCATGGTGAACACCAAGGAGCAGCGTGTGCCATATCATCGACAATTACATCGGCATTTGAATGATACATTAGGAAAAAGGGGTGGACAAGATGTGGCGCTACCCTATTTCCGTACCTGTGAAAGCGTACACCATCAATTGTTTCGTGGCGCATGGCTCCGGGCCAGCCGCCAGCCAGCACATCAACCTCATGACCGTGAAGGACAAGACGTCTTCCAATCTCATATATGGTTCTCTCTGCGCCCCCGGCCTTTGGATTTGCTATGTCTCTGTGATTCATCCAGAGTATTTTCATCGTTAACCGCTTCAAATTTGATTCCGAAACAAACTTAGAACACAGATTAAAATTAAAGTATGATTGTAAAGGGTTGGACATATAGGCAGCTGAGAATAACCACAGCTTGAGCAAATCTGGTTCAATTTGTCACAAACACGCACCAAACACCGCCTTCATTTGAAGACCAAGCCCAACGCATTGCCACTCTTGCCTAATACTGCTGGACCTTTTGCAATAACAAAAGAATCGTTTCTTTCAGCAGCGACAACTTCGCCCGATTCCCCATAAATTGTTCCTTTCAAGTGACATATGTTGTCGACTGAAACAACAATTGCAAAAACCAAATTGCCGTGCTCGTCCTTTATTCTATATCCAGACTTTGTCATTTCCTTCTGGCAATGAGACGAAGGTTCGATGAAATTGTCGCGCATTACAAAGAGTTCTTTTCCAAAACTATCCAAAAATCTCCCTGATATCTTAAAACCATCTTTTTCGATAGTGGCAATCAAGTGATACTTGGTAGTGTCTCTATTTCCAATTTCAATATAGTTGGTATAATTAGACGATACCTCATATGCCGGCTGACCACGCTGAACAAAGATGAAGTTGCCTTTCAAATTCACCGGCATATATATCACCATCGTCGCGATTAAGTGAAAGCGTCCTCTTTGAGCAAGTACTCCAGTGAAATAGCATGATTCAGGCCAAGTGAAACGTAACTTAGGACAAACTCTATAATGTCGGCAAGAACTGGAGAATCTTCAGCCTCGTCACTCTGAAGATACTGGTACAGACGTTCTTTAGTTTGATCTTGGCTGTTATGAGGCATTGTTACGATACCTATGACTTTACCATTTGTAGCTCGTAACAGAGGAGATCCTGAGCTGCCAAAGTTAACTATGACGTTTGTTAGATAGGTGTGTATTTGATGCAATGAATTGATGTGACTAGGCATCGAGATGATGGCGGATATTATGCCCTTGGTGACTACTGCGTGAGGAAAATCCATCGGGTAGCTAATGCATACTGCTTCTTCACCAACTTCAATCGCATCAGGGCTATCAGGCTCGAATCCCTTCTTCTTGATGCCATGAACTTTCAAGATTGCATAATCATAAACGATTGGTTTGTCAGAGTCCTGATCTAGTGCTAAGGTAGCTTTGTGAATACCGCTCGTGTCACTCACAAGAATATCCTTTGAGTAATTATGTTGGATGGTACCTTCAGTATCGACATCAATACGTGAAACCACATGGTTGTTTGTCAGGAATAGGCCGTTTTCCAAGAAAAAGAAACCTGATCCCACTTTGCCTACATCTCTACAGATGACCCGAGCCGTCAATCTACTCCAGGAGTCAATAGGATTCGAAATCATAACTCAGCAAACCT
Source organism: Actinomycetes bacterium (assembly GCA_021844725.1). The sequence continues at coordinate 3,630 of JAKBSX010000279.1, forward strand.
CCTTCACTCAATGACGAGGGTGATCCACAATCGGTGCTATTGACAAGAGAGCAGCCAATTTCATCCCAGGACCGCCCACTGTCATGAATTAGAATCAGCCCAAGAAGGGCATAGTGATTTGGCAAGACAAATTTGTTGATTTGATCTTACCTGATTTGACCATGTGTGATAATATAGATAACAGCACGGGGCAACGCTCTCATAATCATGGATCACTTACGAGCAGTATCGTTGAAGAGAAAATCAAATCGGTCAATTGTTCATATTGACTTTCAGATAACTCCAAAGTATCAAACGTGTGCGCTTGCGAATTCCTTAACAGGAACGTTACAATGAGACCTCGCTCTTTATTGCCCAATGCCTGGCATTGGTTCCTATCAACGATATCGGAAATGACACGGCTTGGTTCTTGTACGAAATCATCCTTCAACCGATTAATGAGCTGTCCTGTTTCATTTGGAAGGACAATTGTATCGTCGAACACACCCTGGCTCAGAGACTTTGAAGCGAAATAGTATCTCAAATTTTCACGAAATCCATCCTTCTGCTGACTTTTCTTAGCCAAGAACTCGCATGTCTTGCACAGTTCAAACAAAACTCCGTTTAAGAACAAGGACGTGAATCTACTTCCATGCGTTATCTTTCTGAATCCGCTTATATTTTCAAGTTTTGCGATCGTGTATAGGAACCATAACCTACTCTGCGCATCAATTGAATTGTTTTCGATAAATTCGGCCCTGAAATTACGTATGTCATAGGTGCGACCCAAGAGTTTATTGCTTGCCCTAATTCGACTCGACAAATAATCGGAAACGATTTCGACATAGTGATGTAAATACTGATTCTGGTTATCGGCATCTAATGATACAAAGGCGTAGGCAGGAGACTCCTCGATAGGCCTTTTCCCGTAAGTCTGCAAGTCTTCTTCATATGCGGCGTGCATTAACATAAATGCTTTGTCGATATTGCCCATTAAAAGATTTGAGACCGCTGCAAAGTAATAAGCGGTTCCTTTCTGAACCCTAAATGACTCGTCGTTACGCCTCGTAGAGTCAAATTCTTTAGCATATTGTATCAAAAGCGCCCACATTTTCTCTGAAAGAGAATACTGCTTAGCGGGGAAAAATCTAAGTTGATCTATCGGGGTGAACGCTTCGAAAAATCTGTGTGCGAACCATGGTCGACTTACATTTTGTTCAAAAACTTGGAATATTTCTTCCTTGTGACTTTTGAGAAGACCTTCAATATCAAATGGAGTCAAGCCCGCTTCTTTGTAGATATTATTCATCAGTCTATGTGTGAACTCGTCAAGCGCTGGTAAGCTCATGATATACCCTTCCTATACTTGGCAATTCGGAGCCTTAGATTCGATGGATCTCATTAGGTGATGCATCCCAACCAAAGGGGCAAATCGAGATACTCTGGTGTTTGAGCTTTTGATCTCGTCATTAAATTGGTGAGTGCATAACGCAGACCGATAGATTGGAAATGATCAAATCTTACGCAAGTTGCAATGATTGATGTACATACTGCAACCTTTAAATCTTTTGAAAAGCCAGTCAGGCGAACTTTGCGAACAAGTACTGTATGCTGGAAGTGAT
>JAKBSX010000280.1 GCA_021844725.1 Actinomycetes bacterium
TTACTCACAGCCATAACGGCTACGAAGTGCTCGCAGCTATGCTAAGGAATACACATTTAGACGTCAGGTCAATTTCACCAAAATCCCTTCTCGATGATAAAAAACTCCGGAGCCCATCAGACTAGCGTTAACTTGATGTTAAGCGTGGCGAGTGCTTCGCCAATCGCTTTCGGAAGATTTATATCCGTAACAATATGATGAATTGCTGATGCTGGCAGGATGCGAGAGAGAGTGTAGCGATTGAATCTTGTTGAGTCGCCAGCGGCTATAACCCTTGTCGAAACCTTGCACATTGCGCGACTCGCCCGCGCGTCCATAAGGTTTCGAGTTGTGAGGCCCATATCCACATTAAAGCAATCTACGTTGATAAATAAAATGTCCGCATGTATTTGTCGCAACATATCTTCGACGAACGGACCCACCAAACAGCAAGTCTTTTTCCTCAAGATCCCGCCGGTCAGAATCACTTCAAAGTTCGTATCGGCTAATTCAGAAGCAATATTGACGTCATTTGTAATTATCGTTAAGTTTGCAAGCCTTTTCAGCGAGCATGCAATTGCGGCTGTAGCCACCCCGGAATCTAGCATTACGCATTGGCCCTCCTGCACTATTTGGGCTGCAGCATTGCCAATTCGATAAAGCTCGGCCTGGTGATTCACCGTTTCGATCAGGCGCTGATCAATTGGTGCTCCGGAATAGACTGGGAGCGCACCGCCGTGTGTTCGCTGCAGGAGTCCCCTCATTTCGAGGGAATTTAGGTCGTTACGAATGGTGATTTGCGATACGCCTAAGGATTTTGAAATCTCACGCACACGTATCCTGCCTTCGCCGTGCACAATTGACAATATGTGACGCCTTCTTTCTTCATTTAGCATCGGATTCCCTCCCATACACCGCCAAAATACCGAAATAGCGTTCGAATGCTCCGCGTAGTGACATCTATCGTTCACTACAATCCTCTCCGCGTCATCATCTTCGGACTCGGACGTGAGCTGAGCATCTGATCATCATCCGACAAGAAAGCAGCTTCGCCAGAGTACGAAAACGTCGGCTGCCAATCGTTCAGGGAAAACCGATAATAAGTCATTTGTTTATATCTACTTGAGGGAATACGTGAAGGCTGGTCTAGCAACAGATCAACCTGCCCCCAGTGTGACCCCAGAGTTTATGGAAGCTTCATGCCAGTTACCGATAGCCCAGTGAGCGAGTGGTAAACCACTCCAAACTCTGGCGTAGCCGATCAAATCCCGAATCGAATTGTTACTAGTGTTCCTAATAATCCTTGACAAGTCGTAATATATCGCATTATAAATCTCCATGACGCAACTGGAAATTAAATACCGTCTTGATATTCGTTAGAGATCATGTAACATCGCGAAACGTCATCATGGCCTTTGGGAGGGCAATGCAATGCACTTCAAGAATGTCGTCGGAACAGAGTTTTCCCACCGGTTGGTGGATCCGCAGCAAGTTCAATCGACGGGTGACGAGGTGTTGGCGCTCCCGGTTACCCCGAGTGTCATCCTATCCAAGCTTTGTGGCAGCCAAAGGCCAAAGGCCCGACTGATCCGAATGATTCATACTTCCGAGCAGGCGATACTGCGGTTTTGGCGCAATTCGCGGCCTTTTCAGTTCACGAGGAGCGAAGGATCGCCAAATCCCAATCGGGGAAAATGCATGCTGAAGGATGTGTGTGTTTTCGTCGTACTCGTTTTGTCTATTGGCTTCTCGCTCCATCTCGCAGGTCAAGTGCTTACCGGCGGACAGGTCAACGGAACCATCACTGATTCGGCTGGTGCGGTAATAGCGGATGCCACAGTGACATTGACCAACCAGCAGACAGGCGTTGAGAGAAGCACCATCACGAACAGCACCGGCTACTTTGTCATTCGCAGCGTTCAGCCCGGACAGTATGGTATGTCTGTGAGTAAGGGAGGATTCAGTACGACGACTCTTCCATCGTTCAGCGTAACCGTAGGCCAGGTCCTGACCCAAAACGAGAAACTGCAGATTGGAACGACAAGCCAAACAGTAAAAGTGAGTGCGGCTGCGGAAGGCATTTTGCTGCAAAAATCGTCTTCTGAACTCGGGCTCGTTGTCGGACAAAAGGAAGTTGTTGGACTTCCGTTAAACGGCAGAAACTTCACCGAGCTTCTGACTCTGACACCCGGTGTAACGCCCGTTTCTACTTCGCAGCTTTATCTGGGGAATGGAGAGGGCTCAGCTCCCGGTATCCCGGGCAGCGAGTTTGTGAATCCCTCTATATTTGGACAGCAAAATCGTTCTACCGTGTATCTGCTCGACGGCATTAGCAATACGAATTTTCGCTTTGGAAGCTACAGCCTTCTCCCAATCATCGATGCAACCGCCGAATTCAAGGTTCAGTCCCATAATGACAATGCCGAATTCGGTGGGGCGCTAGGTGGAATTATTAATATGGTATCAAAGTCAGGCACGAATCAATTTCACGGAGACGCCTGGGACTTTAACCGTTCAAATTATGGAGAAGCCCGTAACCCTTTTACTGACTTCTGCTCTCCTGCACGGTGTGGGCCCAGCGCAAGCGATACCACTCCGGCGCCACCCGAACATTTTTTACAGAACCAATACGGAGCCACCCTCGGTGGCCCAATTCTCAAGAATAAAACTTTCTTCTTTGGGGCCTATGAAGGCTGGCATTATGTTCAACCGGCAGCTTCGGAGGCGCTTGTGCCCACCGCGGCAGAAGTATCAGGAGATTTCTCAAACTCCTATTATAAGCAACAAATATATAACCCTTACTCCACTTCGTGCACTGGGGCTGGGTGTACCGTTCTGCCGTTTGAATGCGACCCGGCCGGCAATCCAATCGCCACAGTGAATGGTGTTCAGTCCGGGGGAACCCCTTGCAACAAGATACCTGCAACCTTAATAACCGGAGCGACCGAGGCGCTGCTGACGAATTATGTTTTGGCGCCAAACGCCCCTAGCGGCCCAAACAATAGCTACAACTTCATAGACGAAAGACCGGTAACGAGTAAAGCCAATACTTGGCAGATACGGTTGGACGAGGATCTCAGTCAAAAGGACTTCGGTTTCTTTCGGTTGTCGCAAATGTGGGTGAATACTGCCAATCCAAACAGCGGGGTGAACAGTTACTCTAACATCGCTTATCATGCCTACGATTTTGGTGGAGGGTGGACACACATGCTAAGCCAAAGCTTGGTTTTGGAGGGTCATTTTGGGACCCTCCTCAATCCTTACAATAGCAACTTTTTTGTAGCGCCTAACGGATATGCTCCTATGACGGCTGCAGGTTTGAATGTCGGTGAATATCAGGGCCTTGTATTTAGCCTAGCCGGACCGTACAGCGTGGGAAGCGGCGGAAACGGACCATCTAGCGGTACACAAACCTTTAGCGAGCCAAACTGGAGCGGGGGGGGCAGCATTTCATGGTTGCACGGCAGGCATTCGATCAAGATGGGAATCGATTGGTTACACCTGCTGGAATCACATGCCGACGACTGGCAAACAACCAGCTTTAGTGATGCCACTACTAGCGACATCAATGCTGTTAACACCGGAAATTCGTTGGCTTCCATGCTTTTGGGCCTGCCGGCAAGTTATCAAGCGTACAACCCAACACTGGGGCTGCTAAAATTTTCTTGGTCTACTTGGTCCGGTTATATACAAGACAGCTGGAAGGTGAGGTCTAATCTCACTTTAAACGTAGGACTTCGTTATGACTACAATGAAACTATACATACCCTCTCGAATACGCCGAATAACTCGCTCGACCTTTTCTCGCAAAAGTACATCATAGGTCGATCTTCCGTGCCTCAATGTACGACAACATCGTTTGTTAGCCCATGTCTTCCTGTCCCATTGTCTAGTATACCTTTTGGCAGTCACATCAGTTATGGTGGAAATTTCCCCCTTATCGCACTAGCCATCAAGGACAATATTCAGCCCAGACTAGGATTCTCCTGGCAAATAGGCAAGAATACTGTTCTGCGGGGGGGCTACGGAATTGTTTATGACACGAACAACGGCCGCGCGCAAGATACGGACAATATGTATGGGAGCGCAACCTGGCCCTGGACGACAGGTATAGGCCCATATCAGGAAAATATTGCACAGAATGGAATCTGGCCGGGCGGCCCTGGAAATCCGCTAACATATCTGACAGGCATCGTTGGAAATACGGGTCCCACGGTCGCGGCGAGTCCATGGGCCACGTTGTCTGGCGGTTATTTTGAGTCGAGGAATTTTACAGACCCGCGCTCGCAACAATACAACTTGCAGATCCAACAGCAGCTAAGTCCAACCACTATTCTGATGATCGGCTATGCTGGATCCAAGGATAGCCGTCTTGTATATGATGGGTATGCTAATGCGGCCCGGGTCGCATCACCGCAGGGAACTCCTCTTCCAGTAATAGATTCTCTGAAACTGATGCCGTGGGTAGCCCCAAACTTAAACTATCAGCAAAGCACGGGCACTTCAAATTACAACGCACTTATAGCCAGCTTCGAGAGACGTCTATCCAAGTCCTTTACGACAATCGTATCTTATACGTGGTCAAAGAGCATGGATCAGAACAGCGGCTTATTTGGGGCTGAGAATGGTGCTGGCGGCGGTTCTACTGTGCAAAATTTCTTTGATCCCAAAAATGCATACGGTCCCTCCAGCTATAATGTTCCAAACACATTCTCATGGACTTCGCTCTACGAGCTACCGTTCGGGCCCGGACAGCGTTGGCTTCACCAGGGCGTGCCAGCCTATCTAGCTGGAAACTGGACTGTTAGCTATGTGTTCCTGAGCTACACGGGGCAGAATTACAACCTGAGTGTTAATGGCGATCCAGCAAATATTTCTGGAGACAATGGTACCGTGAGTGGATACTCGCGCCCCAACGTCGTCGGCAATCCCCTTGCAGGATCATGCAGTGGCGTTCCAATTGGCAAGAAAGGCGCGAATGGCTATTGCCTATACAATCCAACCGCTTTCGCAGTGCCAGTGGATTCTTTTGGAAATATGGGCAGGAACACCTTACACGGCCCGGAATATAACGATTTGGACCTCTCTGTAATGAAAAATATTCCGATTCACGACAGTATTTCGGCTCAAATCCGCGTCGACGCATTCAATGTATTGAATATCCAGGTTCCCGCGGTACCCAACACAACGACAAACGAGTCTGGATCGGGCCTTAGCACAAGCATCGCTACCACACC
>JAKBSX010000281.1 GCA_021844725.1 Actinomycetes bacterium
ATATGAAAATCCTATTCCAAGCTGATGGATGTCTGTCAAATAACCATCCAATAGGCTGTCGAGTTAGGATAGCAGAAGAGACAACTGTTCGAACGGCCTGCACGACCCTAAGGGCAATGGCGGCACAGCAATGGCGGGGAATACACAGTCTCCAAGATTACGAGCCTTCTTGGTAGTATGCTTAGTTGTATTCTCTTCCTTAACTCTCGCGGATAGTTATCGAATCGTAACGATAACCCACAAGAAAGTCGTCTCAGTTGATGACCTACCAAGAGCATACACATCAGCTAAACAGAACGCTACGAAGTATGCCATAATCAAGTCAATACCCGTCGAGTTTGAATCCTACGGTATGGCACTAGATCCAGCAAATGGCTACATTTACGTAGCTGGCGATGGGGGTATTGTTATAATTAATGGGTCAACAAACGAGGTAATCAAAACAGTCTATAATCCACTCAGTATGGAAGTGGTGACTGTGGGAGGAATTGCCTACGACCCGTCAAATGGGCTTCTTTACCTTGCTGCCCAAAATCTGCAAAATATGATCAGCGGGACTGTGTTTGGAGGCGGGATCGTCATGTATAATGCGGCCAACATGAGCGTTGTAGGTGCGATCTCGCCTATAAGCGATCCCAATGAAGTCCAGTACGACCCCGTCAATCAATATCTGTATTTCCAAAATGGATATCCTCTCAGCGTTGGAGTCATCAATACGATTACTAACAAATGGGTTATGAATATATCAGTAGGCGGTCCACCATCTGCCATTACATATGTTCCCACTAATGGCTACATCTATGTTTCTGTTCAAAATCAATCCAAACTGAGTGTAATAGATGGCTCTACGAATAAGGTGATATCCAACATTTCCGTTGGGAATGGGACGTTTAGTTCCTCGTACGATCCGAACAGTCGTTTTCTATATGTCGCAAATTTCTTTTCAGACAATGTTTCAGTGGTAGATGTCTATACGAACAGGGTCGTAGGCAATATCAACCTTGCCAGCTTCGGACTGGTTCAACCGTACCAAGTTCTGTATGACCCTCTTAACGGGCTACTAATTGTAATGGACAGCTATCCGAACCAGACTTCGCCATATGCACAAGGTTTAGTGACTCTGGTTAATACGAGTACATTAACAGTTTTGTCGAATATCACTCCTGCAAAACAGATAGCAAGCCTCTTCTTCGATCATATTAACGGTCTCATCTATGCACCAACCTATTTCGGCCCATTCCAAGTATATGTTATTGGTGAGCCTATACCCAATTCAGGAAATATTTTTTACCAAATCCTTCTAAAATATCTCCCTGTCGCAGCGAGCATGGTTCTGATCGCAGCAGTTGCGGTTTATGTGGTCAATAATCGGAAGCATAAGCGCCCAAGGGGAAAGAGAAAGACTCGCTGACTTGAAATTTAGTGGAAATGGTCCAAGTTTTAAGCGATGCGGGGATTGAATTGTAGCGAATCGCATACATGTGGTGATGAAAGGAAGGATAGCAGTCCAAATGGGAACATGTTCAGAAGTCTTTGAAAAACAATACGGGCCTACAATGAGATAGATATACGTCTATCGAAGCGGGTCATCATGCGTTTCCAGCTTCATCGAGATTGCGAGGTTAGCTGAGGGCCCACACCAAGAGTGTAGGACGCAAGAACAAATCACTTGGATGACCAGAAGAATGTTGATTTTACCTAAACCAGCCTACCTTTATATTAAGCGTGAGGGAGAAACGACACCATATAGATCAGCGAGTTTCACTCCACATGCAAAATATTTCGATCACAGATTTCACAATGCCCGATGCAATAGCCCCGTCTGATTCAATTCATGACGATACAATCAACTGTACGTCGCGTCTCACCAACCTTAAGTACAAATTCTTCACAATATCCAGTGTGGCCAGAAGGATCGTGGTTTCAGGCGGAGGCAGCGGCATAGGAAGGGCAATAGCCCTTTCATTCGCAAATTCAGGCGATAGCGTTGCGGTTGTCGGAAGACGCTTGAAGATGCTCGAAGAGACCGCATCGCTCTTGAGAACCGGTGGTGGCAATCCCAATGGTAAAATTCTATCCTTCGTCTGCGACCTTGAAAATCCGGACTCGGTGGCAGAGCTCACGTCGGCCCTCAAATCATCATTCGGTTCGGTGGACGTAATAGTAAACAACGCCGGCGGAGTTGACAGAAGGGATGCAAAATCGTTGAAAGAGATTGCTAATTCATGGCTCGCCGACTTCGGCAGCAACGTGCTCACTTCAGTATTGTTGACAGAATCATTGCTGCCAATTCTCAAGAGCCCTGGCGGGAGGATAATCAACATGAGCTCGATAGCTGCGCTGAGGGGAGGAGGCGGATCGTACTCTGCAGCCAAAGCTGCGCTCATTGCATGGACATACGACCTAGCCAAATCTCTTGGTCCCAAAGGGATAACTGTCAATGCTGTCGCTCCAGGCTATATTACCGGGACCGAATTCTTCGCCGGTAGAATGACGAAGGAGAGGCATGACCGCCTCGTGGGATCTACTCTGATGGGAAGGGCTGGCCTTCCCGGGGACGTTGCATCAATGGTCAGCTATCTTGCCTCCGAAGAAGCATCCTACGTGACTGGACAGGTTTTGCAGGTAAACGGGGGAGCCTTGCTGGGCAGATAGTGCATCAGACCGAATTCAGACTACGCACTTTTCCAGTATCTCAAGTTGTGAATCCGCCCCGTCTGCCGTGAGTCGCACCCTCGTTCCGATCGGGAGTGTCGTGTTTGGGCAGTTGTGCCCGAAATCATCACACTTCACGATTGGAAAATCATATTCACTGGTTACTCTCTTTACAATGTCTTCCATCTGTGTTAACTGCCGTCTCTTGCTGCTTGCCTGCAGGCCCCAGATGTATCCTATCAACACACCCTTCAATTTTTCAAACGCGCCCAGCTGCTGGAGATGGCTCAACATGAAGCTGCATTCGTCCGGGTTCACCACGAACGACTCGAGAAAGAGAATTGAGTTTCTGAAATCGGGCTGATACTGGGTGCCGGCAAGTTTCAGCAGGCACCTGAGATTTCCGCCCATGAGTCGCCCTTCAGCAGAGCCGGGACGAATAGATTTCCATGCCGAATTCTTCTTCACTCTGCCGATCTCGCCTTTCACAAGCCTGTTCTCAAACTCATCTATGTCATATTTTGTGGGGTTCCTTCCAAAGCCCCACATGACGTCATTCCCGTGGAATGTGACAAGGCCGGTCTTCGCATTGAACGCATTCAGAAGCACTGTGATGTCGCTTATCCCAAGAAATATTTTCGGGTTCTTCCTGATTGAATTGAAATCAAGATATGGCAGGCATGTGTTTGAAGTGTCTCCTCCCTGAGAGCAAATTATTCCGGCAATTTCATCGTCCTCAAACATGGAATTGAGGTCTTCAGCCCTTTCTTCGGGAGTCCCGGCTGAACCGTCCTGAATCTTCAGGTGATTCTTTCCAAGCACTGTTTTGAAGCCTGAGCTGTGAAGAAAACGAATACCCTCCTTCAACTGAGGTTTAACCTTGGCCGTCACAGCAGCCGAAGGAGAGACGATGCCAATCGTGTCTCCATGGTGAAGTCTTTTCGGAACAGATGCGTTATTTGTCATTTCCAGTGCCTGATGAATGATGGATTATTTAATCCGAAGGACAAGGGAGAAACAGTGCTTTTCCTTTCGCCCGTACAGTAGCTGCCAAGATGTGCATTCAGGGCATTTTTGGCTCACACACAGTGACTCCAAAAGTGGCTTGAGAACAGACATAATCGCCCTTCGTACCTCGAGACAATCGACATAGATTTGTCCCCTTTTGTTCCAAAAATTGCCATTATAGGAATAAGATATTTATTGACAAAAACTGTTCAAACACAGAGAATTACACAAATATCACAAAGGAAATTATGACGATATCAGTAATCGGTTACCAGTTTTGCATGGAACAACAAGTGATGTGACTTGAAGATCGAATATCTGCGGATCTTGAGCTTCGTGATTGTCGCCTTATGTCTCATTCCGCCATCTTCCCTGCACAACCCCGGCCGATTTGGCTGGCTGCCATCACAGGCCAATCAGCCAAAGGTGAGCACACTTCGCACAGTCGGAAGTGAAAATGTCACAACTTCGCCAAGTCACAATGCAACGATGAAATACAATTACAATTCGTTCATGAACATCTCTTCCATATCCACAATTACAGCAGCAAGTGTGACAGGTCATTCGTCTTCCAATATCAAACTTAATCAATCTTCGAGAAGCGCTCTCCACCAGGGCAGAAGTGGCGCCCTTCCAATGCAGGTTCAAGGAGATTCATCTGCAAACGGTGGTCACGTATTCGGAAGCAGTTCCCTGACAGACTTCCAGGTGACTTTCCAGGCAAACGGTCTCCCTCCCGGTAACACCTGGTTTGTGATCCTCGCAAATAATCTATCATACAGCTCTACTACTGATACGATTGTATTCCAGGAGGCAAACGGGACCTACAATTATACCATAATATCTATCAACAGCAGCTGGGAGCCTACTACGTATACGGGCTCTTTCACCGTGGCCGGTGCTCCAGTCAATGTTTCGACATCATTCAGGCTTGTGACTTACCAGGTTCTTTTCGTTGCCTTGGAACTCCCTTATGGCGTTGGCTGGAGTGTCACGTTGGGAACACAGTCCGTATACTCGACATCCGATATTGCCTTCCAGGAGCCTAACGGGACATACAAGTATTCAATAGGCATAGTCCCGGGCTACAGGATTTTTTCTGGCTCTAGTAGTGGTTTGGTGAGGGTTGGCGGCTTCAATACAAGCGTGGGGGTATACTACACTACAGTGACATACCAGGTCAACATCACCGAATCGGGTCTCCCTTCAGGAACATTATGGTCTGCTGACCTCAATGGTATCATCTTCTCAACCAGCACTTCAACGCTTGCCTACAGCGAACCAAACGGCACATATTCTTTCACCATTATGAATACGACATTATACTACGCAACTCACTACATCGGTAAGATTACTGTCAACGGATCGTATGCCAGTCAGAACGTGTATTTTGCTGCTTTTTCGTACATAGCTGGAACTGTTTTCCCATCAAACGCAACAGTCGCAATTAACAATGAATCCGTTCCGACAATTAACAGCCAGTATAATGTATCAGAACCTGCCGGATATTACAAAGTTGTCGTTTCTGCAGTGGGATACAGGAGTTA
>JAKBSX010000282.1 GCA_021844725.1 Actinomycetes bacterium
CCAGGGAAATTTACCTGGAGCCTCCCTCCCGGATTTTTCAGGAGGGATTCATCACCCAGGGGATCCACTCACTACCTTAAACAAGCTCCTTTTTGGTCCACTTGACGGGGAGTACCTCAGAGCCGGAGGTGGCCGAATACTTTCGGGATGCGGTGCTGGAGATTGTCGATCCCAATGTCCTGAAGCAAGTGATCGATGAGCTGGACGGGTTCGACTTCCGGAAAATGGGGCCCGACGTAAAGGGGGATATCTTCGAGTATCTCCTGACCCATCTGGGACAATCGGCCCTCAATGGCCAGTTCAGGACACCTCGGCAAATCCGGGCCTTCATGGTCGAAATGGTCGACCCGGATATTGGGGATACTCTCTTCGATCCAGCTTGTGGAACGGCGGGCTTTTTAATCGATGCCCTGGATTATCTTCTGGCCAAATATTCCGACCATGTGGAGGAATACCCGATCTATGGGGAGGAATGGCTGGAAAAACGGGGGCAAACTCTGGAAGAGGCCAGAAGGGCCATTCCCAATCTCCAGACGTATAAAAAGGGAGCGGGGGAGAGAATTCCAGATTGGAAAATCCTGGAAGCCTCTATTTATGGAACCGATGTTTCCCGGCAAATGCTCCGGATCAGCGTGATGAATTTGGTGCTGCACGGAATCCGCCATGCCCGCCTCAAGAGGGCCAATGTGCTATCCGAAATGGGCGGATTGTCGGAAGAGGATCTGAAAAGGCAGTACAAGGTCATTCTCTCCAATCCCCCCTTTGCGGGACAGTTGCCGAAGGATTCGATCCGGCCTGATCTACCCACCAATTCGAAGAAGAGCGAACTCCTGTTCCTTTCGATGATGATGCAGCATCTGGCTCCCGGAGGTCGGTGTGCGGTTGTAGTACCGGAGGGGCTTCTCTTCGGGTCGACAAAGTCCCATACCGAACTCCGGAAAAAACTTCTCACGGAACTTGACCTGATGGCAGTGGTAAGTCTTCCGGCTGGGGTCTTCAAGCCTTATTCAGGGGTGAAGACGGGGGTGCTGGTGTTCAAGAAGCCGGTTTCAGGGTCCTCGAAGAGGTTGGAGAAGGTCTGGTTCTATGAAATCACAAATGACGGATACGACCCGGAGAAGATTTCCGGAGGGGGAAGAATCGAGACCCCCGAGAAGAACGATATTCCTGATCTCCTGAATCAATGGAAAGTCTACAAAGCCAGCCGGTTTGAGACCCATCCCGGAGTCGAGGCAAATTCGCTCCTTCCCCTTGGAAGCTCTGAGCCCCGATATTGGTGGGCAAAAAAAGAGGTAATTGCCGAAAACGGCTTCAACTTGGCCGCCAGCCGGTATAAACCCCAGATTGCACAGGAGGTCACTGAAGAGGATCCGGTAACCTTGATTCGAGAGGTATTGGCGCTTGAGAAGGAAATCCAGGCAGGATTGGAGAAGTTGTTGGGGGAGTTGGAGGCTGAAAAGTGATGTGGCCAATAACTACCATTGGAAATGTTTGTGTTCCAATTTCTCAGAAAGATCCATCAAAAAGTAATGAGGGCTTTTTCCGTTATGTGGATATAGGTAGTATAGACCGTCTATCAAAAACTATTTCTAGTACGGAACTGGTTCCTTGTTCAGAAGCTCCGAGCCGAGCAAGAAAAGTTCTCAAAGCAGAAGATGTTCTCGTTTCGATGGTTCGTCCAAATCTTAATGCAGTTGCCCGAGTTCCAACCAATCTTGATGGAGAAATTGCTTCGACTGGGTTTTCCGTGCTCCGAGCTAAGTCACATTTGGTAAATCCTAAATTTCTATTTTATAGGACACAGCATAAAGACTTTATCGACTACCTTGTTTCTACCTGTACTGGTCAATCTTACCCTGCTGTCAGTGATGAAATTATTCGAAGTTCACCCCTTCCTCTTCCTCCTCTTTCTGAACAGGAAAGAATTGTGGAGGTTTTGGATGAGGCGGATCGGATGCGAAAGTTGAGACAGGAGGCAAATCAGAAGGCGGAGAGGATTATTCCGGCGTTGTTTCACAAAATGTTTGGGGATCCCGCAACGAATCCGAAAGGGTGGTTCATGAGCAAGTTTGAGAAAACTCTCAAAGACTGTTCAGCGGGTCAAGCCAAAGTACAGACAAAAGATTTTCTCGCCAATGGCAAACTGTCAATTGTAGATCAGGGCCAGAGTCAGATTGCTGGATATACGAATAAAGCTTCAAATTCCTATACTGGTCAGCTACCTGTTATCGTGTTTGGTGATCACACCAGAATTTTCAAATTCGTTGATCACTCGTTTGCGATCGGTGCGGATGGTGTCCGAGTTCTAACCCCGCAGCCCGGAATTGATCCATTTTTTATCTTCTGGCATTGCAGATTACTTGACATCCCGAGCGACGGCTATAGCCGCCATTTCAAACGTCTGAAGGAAAAAATTTTTTTGTGTCCACCTCTCCCTGCTCAACAAAAATTTGGTGCACGAGCAAAGAGTGTGATCGATTCGCTCAGTTCTATTCCCGACGCAGTTTCTAAGTTGGAAGCGGTTTTCAATACTCTTCTTTCTCACGCTTTTTCCGGCCGGCTCACTGTTAGATGGCGAGAATCACGCATGAAGGAATTGTTATGCGAAATTGAAGAGCAAGCTCGTCTTCTTAAATTTTCGGATTCAAACATGATAGAGACTCTTCATTGATAAACTTCGATAAGACTTACAATCTAGAGAATTTCTCGATCAGGGAGCAATATGAAGTCTGATGTCCATGATTTGTCGAACAGACCACTAGCCCGTATTTATTTTTCAGACTTTTTCGATGTTTTACCTGAGGTTCTGACAGATTATGGCGCTTTTAATATTTCTCTGATCAATGACTTGCCTCTATTCATTGATCCATTTTTATTGTTTGATAGCGAAAAAACGCTCTACAAAAACCTACACGACGAAATCATCCGATATTTAAAGTTTTTGCGCGACGAATCATCATTTGAGAGCATTCCAGAAGGATTGCTAGACAACTGGTTCCGTTTTCCCGAAGTCAAACAGAACTGGCTCGGTTTTAGTAAGTCTGGGAATAAAGGAAGTGGTCTGGGTAAAGATTTTGCGCGAAATCTCCAACGCAACTTGCATCAAATCTTCAAAGATTTCGGAAGTGAATCTATTACTCGTGGCAGTCACTTGGAAAAACTTTGTCTTATTGGAAGCGGCATTGGCCGCGATCACATCAGCGACTTTACAGCAAATCTGATCAAGAAGTTCCTATTAGAGTACACGGAGGCCTTTGGACGGGCACATATTTGTCCCGAATATCGGCGTGATTTTCACATCGACAAAGTCACCTTTGATTATGAAAAACGTAGATGGCTGCGTGCCATTTATAACCTTCCTACCATAGGAAATGATTTCGTACTTCTGACCCCAAAGGACATCCTGACCAAGGATGAAGCGTGGATTAATCGTGGAGACCTTCTTAACAACATAGAAGACGTTTACACCTCTTTACCAGACGCACAATTGCGAGCTCAGGTTGAAGAGTATTTCATGTCTCGCCTTAATGAGGATGTGGGAAAAGAACAACACAGAGAGGCGGCAGCAACAACGGTTGAGAAGTATCCGGTGCTCATCGACCACTTCATAAGATCGAAGGAGGACTCCGGAGAAGAGGCACATAGCTTGAGTAAACTAAAAGTACAGGAGATACAGGAGCAATTTGTAGAACAGCTTCGCGCCTTGGTAAGCCAGCATTTAGAAGGGACAGAATTTTATTCACTGGGAGACAGCTTTACCGAATCCCTACGGCGCGTGCAATTTTTGAAAGACGTCATTGAGAATAAGGACGGCTACCGACTGTTCTACTTGAAGGGCGAACCTATCAAACGTGAGGAGGATTTACAAACTATGTATCGCCTTACATGGTATGCATCACTTCACGACGTCAACCGCGAAGTCAATAATGGACGTGGACCGGTTGATTTTAAAGTATCTCACGGCAGCACGGATAAGACGTTAATCGAATTCAAGTTGGCTAGTAACAGCAAGCTCAAACGAAACCTTGAAAAACAGGTCAGGGTTTACGAGGCTGCTAATAACACCCAGAAGTCAATCACGGTAATCCTGCATTTCAGCGATAGCGAACTTAAGAAGGTTCAATCCTATCTGCAGGAACTCAGTCTTACAAATAATAAGAATATTATCTTGATTGACGCCAGTCAAGACAACAAACCCTCGGCATCTGTGGCATAAAGGACTGAAATTTCTTGACAAGAGAAAGGTCAACCTTTGCGGATTTCTCGGATCTGTATTCAGAACTTTCGAAATTTTTCCAACTTGGACGTTGCCCTCAGCGATCATGCTGTTGTCGTTGGTGAGAATAAAATAGGAAAATCTAATTTCCTTTTCGCATTGCGCCTTGTCCTCGATCCTTCGCTACCGGATTCTGCCCGAAAGCTACGCGAAGAGGATTTCTGGGATGGGCTGGAGCGACCACTTGGGGACGAGCGTATCACCATCTCAGTAGACCTGACAGACATTGAAGACAACGTGAATCAACTTGCTGTTTTGGCAGAACACCTTGTCGAACCGGAACCCATGGTCGCGCGGCTCACCTACGTCTGGCAGCCCCTGCCGGGCTTGGATCATGGTCCGAAGAAGGATGCTGATTACGAGTTCTTCGTTTATGGTGGCGATAGGCCTGAAAACAGACTCAGCTACGAAGTACGCAGGCGTTTACCGATGGAGCTAATGCCTGCTTTGCGAGATTGTGAAAGTGACTTAGCTCGCTGGACGCGATCACCGCTTCGCCCCCTCCTAGACAAGGTTGCTGGCGAGATTAATCGGGGAGATCTGGAAGAGTTGGCCAAGAGTGTAGATGAATCCACGAAGGCCGTGGCTGAAGTAGACCAGGTGAAGTCTGTTGCTAATGCAATTCATAAGAAGTTGCTGGATATGGTCGGTTCGGCTCAAGCCTTGGAAACCGTGCTTCGATTCTCGCCAACCGACCCCGACAGGCTGATTCGGGCTCTACGCATCTTTATCGATGGCGGACGACGTGGTATTTCCGATGCAAGCCTTGGCTCGGCGAATGTGCTCTATTTTGCGTTGAAAACGCTTGAGTACGAGCAACTCGTTGAAGATGGGGATCGAGACCACACTTTTTTGGCCATTGAGGAGCCGGAAGCACATTTGCATCCAAATCTTCAGAGGCTCATCTTCAGAAACTATCTTCGGGAGCG
>JAKBSX010000283.1 GCA_021844725.1 Actinomycetes bacterium
AATTCATGCGAGACTCTCGCCATGAAATCCGATTTCATCTTGTCAAGTTCTTTGAACTGGGTCACATCCTGGAGAATGAGTATGACGCCGGCGACCTTGCCCGCCGCGTCCGTTGACGAATTCAATTTTATCCTGAAGTACCTGTCTTCGCCGTTGAAGCGGAGCTGGAAATAAGGTGGGATGTTCACTGAGTTTTCGCCGTCAAGGTAACGCTTTACGTACTTGTTGAGGTCGGTGTTCTTGATGACACTCTGGAACTGCTCTCCAATTGAAGCCTCCTCTGACACGTCGAAAATGTTTTCGGCAAGTTGGTTCATCAATACGATCTTGCCGTCACGGTCCGCAACCACAATTGGATCTGAAATTGTCCCGACGATAGCTTCGGATTTCCGCTTTTCGGAAATGAGCTTCTCGATATTTAGCTCGTCGTATTTCTTAAGACGTTCCGCCATACGATTGAATTCGCGGGCGAGTTCTCCGATCTCGTCGTTGGAGTTGATGGTGGCCCGCACGTCGAGGTAACCCCTTCCGAGTTTTCTAACGGTATCGGTGAGTTTCTCGGCGGGCTCCAGAATATATTGTGAAAATTGCCAGCTTGCGACGATGCTCAGGACAATAGCCAGGAGAGCCGCCCCGAGTACTGCTACGGTGGCTTGGTTGGAAATGTCGCTCGCTTTCGTGTCCGTGGCCACCATCGCGTTGTGATTCATGTCCAGGAGTTGGAAGCAGCCGTCCTTGATCTGGTTTGAGAGAGGTAGAACGTTCCGATAGTGGAAATCCTGCGCATACACCTGGCCGTGGGTCATCAGGACATCACGCAATGAATCGGTGGCAGCGGCGAACTCGGCGTAGTTTTTCTTAATATTATTTAAGATCTGCATGCCCCGCTGGGACACGTTCGAGTTCACAGCCTGCTGGTACCAAATGAAGAAGTCGCTGTGGTTATCCTGGAACTGTTTGTATCCTAGATCGACGTAACCGTTTAGCATCACGAGCTGCGCGCTATTGTCGCGTTCGAGGTCCATAAGCATGTTCTGGGTCGCTATGACGTTCTGGTAGTTCTGTTTGATCATCTTTGTGATCGCCTGCGTAAGCTGGTCGAAATTGTAGATCGACCATACGCTCACGATGACGTTTATTATCACGAGGACTGTAAAGCCCGCCGCTACCTTTGCTCTAAGTGTGCTGAACATGCGATTGAATTGTCTCTTATCTACTTAAGTTTACAAACTGTGGAGTAATTTTCAATGTTATGGGGGATTTCTCAAACGTAAGTTGGGGCACAAACCGCATTCTGATTCGCAGTACTCTAGCGCAGGGTGGTATTGCGCGAGAGATCTGGTCACCAGGCGAAGCGAACGAATCCTCAATCTGACATCAAGGTTTGTCGCCATACCACGAATGCTTATCGGCCGGAAAGGCGCGCTGCTTTTGAAGTAGAGTCCTCATGCCGCACTTCAAATACTCTTTGAAATCTGTCACCCGGGCATCCTCATCCTCGCGGGGGCGGCTTTCGAAGAAATGCGGAATTATTCCTCCATGAGGTTCAGGTAAAATGACGCAATTCAAACCATCTAATTCGGTCGTGCCTCAAATTCGTTTGAAGTTAAAAGCATTTTTGCTCCCTCGCCTGACTTTTCAGTCGGCACGATGATTGACTAATAGTATGCATAATGAGAAAAGAAGAACAAAAGGTACCTGTCGGAATAGTCACGGATGAAGAGGCTATGTACGAGTTGCTTGACAAATTCCTCGACAAAGAAGGTTATGAGACGAGACGAGTTTTATCTGACAGTTCCGATTCAGGCGACCTTGCTCTCATTATACTTGCACCGACAAGAAATCCGAGTCGGTCAAGAAAATGGTTTGACAATTTGAAAAGGACAAAACCTGCTGTGCTTATTGTGCAGTGTTGCGATGAGGATTATGCAGATGTGGAAACTGAGGCTGTTCTGGTGAAGGATCGCCCGCTGAACCTCAGGCAATTGAGCAACACTATAAAGCAGACGCTTGAGAAGACTCGTCGGTCCATTCAGCCCATGGATAATGGGTTGGAAGACCAACCTGCCTGAATAGGTTTTATTCTTCCCAGCGTGCCGACGTTGCTCATGCGGTAGTTGCAACGTGGTTACTGCGAGCTTGCTATAGAGCAAAATGGTTTTGGGCTGCTGATTTATTTAAATGCTACTCGCTCAGGGGAAGGCACTGCCATATCTCGGCAGCCCAAAAATTTTCTTTGTTTCAAGAGAAAGATCTCCTCTTTCCTCCTCCTGCTGCTGCCAGACGATTTCAAAAGTTGCCTGGCGGCAGCCTCCTTTTTACGGGTGTGGAAACTTTGCTCACGATGGGCCATAAAACCACAGAATTTTGAAGCCTGACTTCCTCGATTGTTGAATTGGGCCAATATAGCCTGATTTAGGCTATCTTTGATGCCTCTTTTTGAAGCAATCGGCACACAGCTTGAACACAGACATTCTAAAATGAAATCAGAAGAACTTTCCAAATACGAAAAGCTTGTGGTTCAGAAGCTTCGCGACATTCTCTTGGCAAAGCATGGAGTCTCTGTCGATGGGGGAAAGGAACTCGTTCTCCAGGAAGCAGCGAGGTTTGACTGCCCTGAGCTAAACGAGATCGCCTTTGCTCTTCGGCGAATAGAGAAAGGTATCTACGGGCAATGTGTTATATGCAGGCATGAGATCCCCTCCGAAGTTCTAGAATCAAATCTCACGGCTAGATTATGTCCGTCATGTCAGACCGCGATACACGAAAAGAGTGACACCGCCAGATGAAAATTAGATTACTCTCATTACTTACCATTATTCTTTTAAATTCGCTTTTCGCACGACCTATTTTTGCCAGCTCAAACGACGATTGCCTTGCGTGTCACTCCGATTCCACTTTGACAATGCAGAAGGATGGGAAGACAATCAGTCTGTACGTCAATCCTGCCATCTTCAGTTCCTCGGTACACGGAGACGCGGGGGTCGCTTGCACGGACTGTCATCAAGGATTCAGCGCCGATGATGTGCCTCACAAACAGACCTCTCCAAACGTTGACTGCGACCAGTGTCACAGCGTCAATCTTCTAGCGCCCAAGGGCGCGAATTACCATTTGGCGCATTCTTCGGTGAAATGCTGGAGCTGTCACGGCACGCATGATATCAAGCCTGCCAGCAAAATCGTAGTAGACGCAAAGTGTATATCGTGTCACGCTTCAAAGAAGGTGTTTCTCCAGTCGGCGCATGCGAAGGCAACCGTCGGCAAGGAGCCGTTCACGTGCGTGACGTGCCATGGCAAGGCTCATGACGTGAAGACTGTCGCTTCGTTGCAGGGAGTGAAGATCGACTCGCTTTGCATGCAGTGCCACAAAGGTGTTGCCTCTGATCTTAACCATAGCGTGCATAAGAAGGCTTTTGACGAAGGCACGGTGACTTGTGTTTCATGCCATAGCGCTCACGATCCCCATGTATCCAAGAAGAATGTTTCGGAAGCTTGCTACAAGTGTCACTCTAATCCGAAGCTCTTCCAGGGGATGAAGGCGGCCAACGGCAAGCCTATGACGTCATTTGTCGACTCCTACGAACACAGCATTCATGTTGAGTCGCTCAGGAAAACCGGCAAGGGGGCGACCTGTGTGGATTGTCATGGTTCGCACTCCATGCTTGCGGCCAGCGACACAGCTTCGCCAGTCAATAGGTTGAATATTGTCTCGACTTGTGCCAAATGTCACCAGAAGCAAGCGGCTGACTACCTGGAGTCTTCCCATGGAAAAGCTTACAAGGAAAGGCTCGCGGTTGCTCCGGTTTGCACGGATTGTCATGACGATCACAACGTTGTTTCCGTCAGCAATCCCGAATCGCCGGTAAGTAGGCAGAATGAGCCCAAGACATGTCTGCGTTGCCATTTGGATAACAAGACTGTCTTTAAGATGGTGGGTGTGTCGCGTCCGTTCCTTGAGAGCATTAAATATAGCGTCCATCTCGTCGCGCTCGAAAAGGGAAATCTAAAGGCTGCCACGTGCAGCGATTGTCACGGCGCCCACAGTATGCTTCCCGCGGGAAATCCGAAATCCAGAATATTCAGGAATAATATCCCTGCTACTTGCGGTCAAAGCGGGTGTCACTCTGGGATCGAGAAGCGTTACATGGCCGGGATTCACGGCAAGGCCATGGAAAACGGCAACAACAGCGCTCCCGTGTGCACCAGTTGCCACGGCGACCATCAGATACTTGCTCCGAACAATCCTCAATCGACGGTTTCCAAGAACAACATCGTCCAGACATGTTCGCATTGCCACGGTTCAGTCAGGCTCACCAGCAGATACGGCCTTCCCGCTCACGCAGTGGGAAGTTATCTCGACAGCTATCACGGACTTGCGAAACAGGGGGGAATGACGACCGTTGCCAATTGCGCGAGCTGCCACGGCGCTCATGAAATACTACCTTCGTCCGATCCTAATTCTCCAATTAACAAAGCGAATATTGCCAAGACATGTGGTAAGTGTCATCCTGGAGCCGATGCTAAATTTGCTTCGTTCCCTGTACACATCGCTCCCACGCCGACCAATCAGCCGCTGCTCTTCTGGATTTCACAGATCTACGCGGTGCTCATCTTCGGCGTTATCGGTATGATGCTGATACACAACGTATTCGATTTCGTGAAGAAGTCGAAGGCGAAACTGAAACTCAGAAGAGATCCGTCCGCCGAACTTAAGCATGTTGGAAAGAAACTCTATGTGAGGATGACCAAGGCCGAACGTCTGCAGCATTGGGGGCTGCTCGTGAGCTTCACTCTTCTTGTCTTCACGGGGTTTATGTTGAAATTCCCGGATTCATGGTGGGTGAGACTAATCCGTGAAATCGGAGGCGGAGGCGAGAGAGTGTTTGAGTTGCGTGGTCTGATCCACCGCATCAGCGCAGTCATCATGATTGTGACGGCGTTATACCACGTGTACTATGTAATCTTCACTCAACGCGGGAGGCAGTTTATCAAAGACATGCTCCCGAATTTGAAAGACGCGGCCGACGTCAGGGACGCGGTGAAGTATTACCTCGGAATTTCCGATAAGCGACCGCGATTCGATAGGTTCAGCTACATCGAGAAAGCGGAATACTGGGCGCTCATCTGGGGGACAACCGTGATGGTCCTTACCGGACTTCTTCTCTGGTTCAATACCTTCA